>CAZFBP010000117.1:0-9365 GCA_964517255.1 uncultured Chryseobacterium sp. | reverse complement strand
TGGATACGCCGGGCAGGCGGCGCATCTGGCGGTAGTGCTTGCTGAGGTGGTCGAGGAGGGCGCGCAGGACCCGGTCCGAGGAGAGGGTCTCCTCACTGATGGCCTTGCCCTGTGAGCGCAGCATCATCACGCCGTACACCGCTGTGAGCGCGCTGGTGATCGGACCCTCGGGATCACCTCCCGCATGCAGCTGCACGGTCTTGATCGCCTCTTCGGCCTTGGCGAGAAGGGCATCGTATTCCGCGTCGTTCAGCACCTCTGCCAGGGCCTGGTGCAGGTGCTCGAGCTCGTTCACCACTTCCTCCACCTCCTTGAGGTGCCCGACGCGCTCCACGCCCTGCTCACGCATGCGCGTCACGATGCCCGCGTACCAGCCCCGCAGCCCGGCGCGCGCCTCCTCTTCGGCCTCCGCGTTGGCGATCAGCTCGCTCTCCACCTGTGCCAGGTCAAGTTTGAGCGCGCGCATCAGGTCCTCCACCTGCCACATGGCCAGCACGTACGCGACGATGTTCTCGTGACGGCGCTGAGCAAAGGGGTCCATGCCGGTCACTTCTTCGCGGCCTTGCGCGCGCGGTGGCGCGCATTGAGGCCGGCCAGCAGTTCATCGGTGATGTCCAATCCTTCGTTGCCCACCCACACCTGGCCACCGCCCTGCACGCTCAGGATGTAATCGTAGCCGGCCGCGGCGTTGTACTCCTTCAGGTAATCATCCAATTCCTTCGCGATCTCCTTGAGCATCTCGGCTTCCATGCGCGCCAGGCGTTCCTCTCCATCGGCTTGCATGCCTTGCAGCTTCTCCATGAGGGTGCGCAGCTCGGCCTCGTCGCGCTCCATCTCGTCCTTGGTGCTGTAGGTCTGGTCCTTGGCCATGAGCTCCTGGTAGCGCTTGCGGGCGCGCTCCTGCTCGGCTTGCAGTCCGGCCTCCAGGCGCCGGCCTTCGGAGATGAAGCGTGAGTCCTTCTCCTTGATCAGCTCGTAGCCTGAGCGCAGGCTGTCCATGCGGAAGAAGGCGATGCGCGCCTCCTTGAGGGCGGCGGTGTCGCGCGGGAGGGCGGGCACGATCTCGGCCGGAGATTCGGCTGTGGCCGTGGCTGGCTCCGCCGCGGTGCTGCTAGGTCGTGCGAGGCTCCAGGCCAGCAAGGCGGTGAGCAGGAGGTTCCAGACGATCAGGAGGATGGAGGTGTTCTTCGACATGGAGAAGCGTGGCCCGTGTGGCGCGGCCAAGTTAGCCGTGGCGCGCGCGCGCAGAAGAGCGGAACTAGCACGCTTAACACATGCTGTGCGAACCGGCGAGGTTGACGAGACGAGCGCTCTTCGCGCAATGCGTCATGCCTCGACTCCCAGATTCACCGCTTCCACCTTCTTCACCTGAGGAGCCACGCGCTTGATGGCCTCTTCCACGCCGGCCTTCATGGTCATGGGCACCATGGCGCAGCCTTGGCAATTGCCGTGAAGCCGTACGCGCGCCACGCCATCGGCGGTCACTTCATCCAAGGTGATGCCGCCGCCATCGGCCTCGAGGAAGGGGCGCAGCTCACTGAGCGCCTCGCGGATGCGGGCCTCCATGATCTCGTGCTCTGGGCGTTGCATGGTTCAGGCGGGGATGGGCTTCAGCACACTGTCGGCCACGGCAGCGCAAAGATGGCGGAAAGGCTCGGCGGCGATGGTGTCGCCCTGCAGCACGGCGGGGCGGCCCACATCACCGGCCTCGCGCACGCTCTGGATCAGGGGCACCTCGCCGAGGAAGGGCACCTTGAGCTCATCGGCCAGGGCACGGGCGCCGCCCTTGCCGAAGATGTGGTACTTGTTACCGGGAAGCTCTGCTGGGGTGAACCAGGCCATGTTCTCCACGATGCCGAGCACGGGCACATTCACGCTGGGCAGGCGGAACATGCCCACGCCTTTGCGCGCATCGATGAGGGCAACGGTCTGGGGCGTGCTCACGATGATGGCGCCGCTCAACGGCACCGCCTGCACTAAGGAGAGGTGTATGTCGCCGGTTCCAGGAGGCAGGTCGATGAGCATGAGGTCGAGCTCGCCCCAGTCCACGTCCTTGATCATCTGCTCCAGCGCCTTGGTGGCCATGGGGCCGCGCCACACGATGGCCTGATCGGTCTGCGCGAAGAAGCCGATGCTGAGCAGCTTCACGCCGTAGCTCTCCACCGGCACGATCCAATGCTTGCCGTCGCGCTCACGCGTGCCGGGCTTCTCGTGCACCACATCGAACATCAGCGGCATGCTGGGCCCGTAGATGTCGGCGTCGATGAGGCCCACGCGCAAGCCGCGTGCGGCGAGGCCCGCCGCTAGGTTGGCGGTGATGGTGCTCTTGCCCACTCCGCCCTTGCCGCTGGCGATGGCGATGATGTGCTTCACGCCGGGCAGCACCTTGCGCGTGTTGGCGCGTTCGCCGCTCAACGGGGAGACCTGCACGTGCACGCTCAACTCCTGACCCAAGGCCTGCTTCACATTGAAGGCCACGGCTTCTTCCATGCGCTTACGGCTGTGCATGGCGGGGTTGCTCACCTCAACGCTCACGTGGATCGTATTGCCTTCGATGCGGATGTCGCGCACGAGGTCGAGCGCCACGATGTCCTTCTTCAGGTCAGGCTCGATGATGCGCGCGAGGGCGGTGAGGACGGCGTCGCGGGTGATGCGCATGGGGAATGGTGCGCGAAACTAACGCGGCAAGGAGCCGAAGGCGCGCCTCACAGGCCCAGTTCCGCCGCCGGGTCCCAGAAACGCTCGGCGAAGTCCACGATTTGATCGTCCTTCACCCTCACGCCTTCCTTCTCCAGCAGCTTCTGCATGCGGTCGTCGGGGCCGAAGTGGTGCTTGCCGCTGAGGATGCCCGCGCTGTTCACCACGCGGTGCGCAGGAACGGCGGGCTTCACCGTGCGGCTGTTGTTCATGCAATAGCCCACGATGCGCGCCGAGCGCGCCGCGCCGAGGTACTTCGCGATGGCGCCATAGCTCGTTACCCGCCCACGCGGGATTTGACGCACCACGTCCATCACGTCCGCGAAGAAGTCGCGCTCCTGCACCGCTTCGTTGATCACAACGTGTTTGGCCATGCCACGAAGATCGGACTTGTGCTGTTGTTGGGTCAGGCACCCGTGGGTCGATCCTGAGGGTGGACGCTACGGGTGCGTCGAACAATCGTGGTGCGAATCGTCGAGGCTGAAGCGGACATAGTGGATCGTCCTGCCCTCGGCCAGCCAAATCTGCTCGTAGTAGGTGCGGATGTTCAGCACGGCCTGCTCCTCTGGCGATACGCGATGCATGAGGTCGGCGTACACGTCAGCGCTCTGCTCGTGCACCTTCAGCTTGTGCTCGGCGATCATCTCCAAGGTGTATTCATAGAGCAAGGGGCTGTCGGTCTTCAGGTGGATGAGGCCACCGGGCTTGCCCGCCGCGGCAGGCTTCAGCACCTGCTTGTAGCGATCGAGGAAGAGCGGACTGGTGAGTCGCTTGCGCGCCTTGCCGATCTGCGGGTCGCTGAAGGTGAGCCAGATCTCATCCACCTCTTGGGGCCCGAAGCACCGCAGCAAGTGATCCACGTGCGTGCGCAGGAAGCCGACGTTCGTGAGGCCTTCTTCTTGGGCCGCGCGCGCGCCACGCCAGAGCCGGGCGCCTTTGATATCGACCCCGATGAAGTTGCGCTGCGGATAGAGCCGTGCGAGGCCCACGGTGTACTCGCCGCCGCCGCAGCCCAACTCCAGCACCAACGGCGCCTCGCGCTTGAAGAAATCGCTGCACCATCGGCCTCTGAGCGGGAGACCGTCCTCCACGAGCTCCGTGAAGGTGGGCTGCACCACGTGCGCGAAGGTGAGGTTCTCCGCGAAGCGCGCGAGCTTGTTCTTCCCCATGGTGAAAGGCGCGCGAAAGTAGCCGCCGGGTAACATCGGCTTCACTCCGGCGTGACCACCTTCGCGCTCCCGCGAGGCGGGAAGGAGAACATGCTGCACGGCGCTCGCATCCTGGTGGCTCCGCTCGATTGGGGCCTGGGCCATGCCGCGCGGTGCGTGCCCATCATCCAACGCCTTCTGGCGCACGGCGCGCTGCCCATCATCGCCGCCGATGGCGGTCCGCTGGCATTGCTGCGCGCGGAGTTCCCGCAACTCGAATCCGTGCGGCTGCCCGGCGTTGAGGTGCGCTACTCGAAGAGCGGCAATCAGATCTGGAGCATGGCGCGGCAATTTCCCGCGATGCTGCGCAGCGTGCGGGCCGAGCGCGCGGCCTTCGATCGCCTCCGCCAGCAGGTGCGCCTCGACGCGGTGATCAGCGATCAGCGCTTCGGCGTGCGCTGCGCGGAACTCCCGAGCGTGCTCATCACGCATCAAGTCTTCCCGTTCACGCCATTGGCGCAGCGCGCCTTGCGCAAGCTGAACTTACAGCATATCCGCGGCTTCGATCGCTGCTGGATCCTGGACGAGCCGGATGCGCCGGGGCTTGCCGGGGAGCTATCGCATGGAGCGCCCATGCCCGCGAACGCGCGCTACCTGGGAACGCTCAGCCGCATGCGCCCAGGCGCGGATGGCCGAACGGGGAAGCACACCGTTGTGGCCGTGATCAGCGGGCCCGAGCCGCAGCGCACCTTGCTCGAGCAGCGCTTGCTCGATGCGCTTCAGGCTTTGCCCGGCGATCATCTGCTGGTGCTCGGTCAGCCGCAGCATCCGAGCGATGAGCAGCGGGGCAACGTGCGCGTGCGATCGCACGTGAGCGGATCGGAATTGGCGGAAGCGATGCAGCAGGCTGAGCTGATCGTATCGCGCAGCGGCTACACCACCTTGATGGATCTGGCCGCGTTGGGCCGAAGCGCGCTCATCATTCCCACGCCAGGGCAGGAGGAGCAGGAGTACCTCGGCCGCCTGCATGCGGGCACGGGCCGCTTCATCGTGCAAGAGCAGCAGGCCATCAACATCGAGAGCGCGCTGCAGCAGATGCGCCGATCCGCGCGACCGCGGGCTTCGCACGGCGGCGATTTGTTGGGTGAGGCCATGGAGGATCTGGCCTCGCTCTTGCTCCGCCGCGCGCCAGCTACCTTGCGCCGAGCATGACGCGAATCCTCATCCTGGCCTGCGCGCTGACCGCCGCGAGTGCCGCCGCCCAATACGATCTTGACGCCGTACTGCGCAAGTTGGAGCAGGACCAGCAACGCTTGCGCAGCCAGCAGGAGGCGCTTCGCGCCAGGCTGGATTCGGCCAAGCTCGCCATCATCCGCCGGGATCTGCGGGCCATGGGCCTGCCGGCCATCGCGCCCGCCGAGGAAGTGGTGGAGCATGCGGGCCACATGCTGGTGTACAGCGAGAAGCACGAGCAACCGAAGTGGACCGCGCACATCGCATCGCCGGAGCTGATCACCGGTAATCTCGCGCGCATCGACTCTTTCCTTCCCGACCCCGATGTGAAGACCGGCACCGCCGTGACCGCCGACTATTGGAACAGCGGATTCGATCGCGGCCACCTGGTGCCGAGCGCCGACATGCGCTGGAATCTAGAGGCGTTGGAAGGCACCTACCTGTACAGCAACGTGAGCCCGCAACGGCCCGACCTGAATCGTGGCCGTTGGGCCGAGCTGGAGGATTGGACGAGACGCTATGTGTACTATTCCAAGCGGAGGCTCTTCGTCGCCACGGGCCCGGTGCTGCGCGATGGACTGCCCACCATGCAGAATCCGGGGCACAGGAACGAGGTGAGCATCCCCGAGCAGTTCTGGAAGGTGATCGCCGACCTGGATGGCAATGAGCCCAAGGCAATCGCTTTCGTGATGAGCAATGCCAAGCAGGAACTCCCTGTGATCAGCCATGCTGTTCCGGTGGACAGCGTGGAGAAGCTCACGGGCATCGACTTCTTCCCCGCGCTGGACGACGCCGTTGAGCAACAGATCGAACGCATGAATGATACGCGCGCCTGGTATGCAGATGGCGATCCGAATGCGGGCGAGGTGCCGCCGCTGAAAGCGCCGCTGCCCAAGGGCATGTTCAACAGCGCGCAGGCCAAGTACCACGTGGGCAAGACGGTCACCGTGTGCGGCACCGTGGTGAGCACCCGGACCACCGTGAAGGCCAAGGCCATCTACCTGAACTTCGACACCAAGAGCCCGAATGAGGAGTTCTACGCTACGATCTGGCAGAACAACGAGGTCAACTTCAGCTACGATCCAGAGCAATGGCTGTTGAACAAGCAGGTCTGTGTCACCGGCAAAGTCACGATGTACGATGAGATCGCGCGCATCAGCATCAACAACGAGAAGGAGGTGGTGCTGTACGAGGATGCGGTGAAGTAGCGGCGACGCAAGCGTCGCCCAAAGCGAATGAACCGCGGCGGCGACGTGTGCGTCGCCCGAGGCGTTTGAGGGAATCGAGGATTTCGGGGGCAATGCTGCCTAACCCGCCTGCAGCGTGAAGGTGAAGGTGGTTCCCTTGCCTTCGTCGCTCTTCACCACGATGGTCTGGCCGTGCGCATCGATGATGTGCTTCACGATGGCCAGGCCGAGCCCGCTTCCGCCCTCGTTGCGCGCACGGCTCTTGCCCACGCGGTAGAATCGCTCGAACAGGCGCGGCAGGTGCTCCGGGCTGATGCCGATGCCATCGTCGCTCACCTCCACCACCACCTGATCGCCCAGCGCGTAGCTCGAAACGCTGCACTGCCCGCCCTCACGGCCGTAGTTGATGGCGTTGTTCACCAGGTTGATGAGCACTTGCGCCATACGGCTTCGGTCGGCCACGGCCGTGGTGCCTGCATCGATCTTGTTCACCAGCCGCATCGACCGCTCCTGCGCTTTCATCTCCAACGCATCCAGGACCTCTTGGGCCAGGTGGTGAAGATCGACTCGCGTGGTCCGCAGCTCCATCACGCCGCTCTCCAATTTGGTGATCAGGTCCAGGTCCTCCACGATCTTCATCAAGCGGTCAACGCCGTTGCTGGCGCGCGCCAGGAAGTCGCGGTTCACCTTCTCGTCCTCCAGCCCCCCTTCGAGCAAGGTGAGGATGTAGCCCTGGATGTTGAAGATGGGCGTTTTGAGCTCGTGCGCCAGGTTCCCGATGAACTCGCGCCGGAACTTCTCGCGCTCGTGCAGCTCGTGGATCTCCTCACGACGTTCCGCGGCCCACTCGTCCACCTCGCTGCTGGCGCGCCCCAATTCATCGGCGCGTACGCCTTCCTCCGGCTCGCCGGGCTTACTGCGCTTAAGGTCGTGAACGGTGCGGTACAGGGCCTTCACACGCTCATGCACGAAGCGCTCGATGCCGAGGAAGAACACGTTGTACGCCACCATGAGCAGCACGGCGCCCACCAGCAGCGGCCACCACGGCGCGAAGGCAGGCCCCACGATCCTCGGTGGCGCCCACGCGAGCAGCGCGCCCACGGCAGCCACCGATGCGGCGGCAATCAGCGAAATCTGTCGAGTGCTCAGTTGCGCCATGCAGGGCTCGCGGCGGCGTTTGGCCAGAGCGATGGGCAAAGGTAGCCGGGCCTGTTGCGCGCCTCACGGCTGCACCCGCACCGGAGGAGAAAGCACCTCGTTGCTGATGTGCAGCGCGCGGTCAACGAGGGTGGCGGAGAAGCGCACGCTGTCCCACGGCTCAGCCGCCGTGCCCGCGATGGGCCACGGCTTCAGCGCCACGGCAATCTCGCCTTCCAGCGCCTTGTTCTGTCCAGTAGGCGTGATGTATGGGATGCGGTAGTGCAAGGGCAGGAGCAACTGCACGCGGCCCCAGACGCCATCGCGCACCGTGTCCATCTCCAGGAAGAGGTTGTAGTAGTAGGTGCTTCCCGTATCGAAGGGCGGCTGGAGGTCTGACGCGCTCAGCCCGATGTCGCCGTCGCCATCGGTGAAGGTGACCACGAAGGAGGCCGAATCGGTGAGCTGCGGGTTGGCGTTCTGGTACTGCGCCAACGACTTGAAGGCGATCACGGGCTCGGCCGGGAAGTTCTTTTCCGGCTTGCAGCCGCCGGCCGTGATAGCCACGGCCCCGATGGCCGCGGCTACTTTCGCACGCCTGATGAGCCTGTTGCGCATGGCCCAAAAATATGACGACAGAGGCGCTGCCTGACATCGTTCGCCGGCTTCGCGCGCGCGTTCACGAGGTGGATGACGCCATTGCCTTCGAAGCCCTGGCCTTGGACCTCTACCGCCTGCACGCCGGGCGCAACCCGGTGTACCGAGCCTACCTCGCAGCGCTGCCGCTACGGAAACAAGTGGCGCGAGCGGCCCGGATCCCCTGCCTGCCCATCGCGCTCTTCCGCAGCCAGCGCGTGCTGCTCAACGATCTGGAATCAGCGATCGCCTTCTCAAGCAGCGGTACCACGGGCACTGTAACGAGCACGCACTACGTGCCCTGGCCCGATGACTATGAGCGTTCGTTCATGCGCTCATTCACAGCGGTACACGGCCCACCGACCGAATGGCGCATCCTCGCGCTGCTGCCTTCGTACTTGGAGCGTAACGGCAGCTCCTTGGTGTACATGGCCGAGAAGCTCATCGCGGCGACGGGCGATGCGTTGAGCGGCTATTACCTGCACGACCTCGACCGCTTGGCGGAAACGCTTCGCCATTCTGAAGCCGAAGGCCGAAAGACGCTCCTTCTCGGCGTCTCCTTCGCACTGCTCGACCTCGCCGAGCGCTTCCCGATGCCCTTGCGCCACACCACCATCATGGAAACGGGCGGCATGAAAGGACGACGACCGGAGATCGTGCGCGAGGAGCTGCACGCCATCCTGAAGCGCGCTTTCCAGGTCTCCTCCATCCACAGCGAGTACGGCATGACCGAATTGCTCTCGCAGGCCTGGAGCACCGGCGATGGCCTCTACCGCTGTCCGCCGTGGATGCGTGTGCGCCTGCGCGAGGTGAATGACCCCTTCGCTTCCGTTCCTGTTGGGCGTACTGGCGGCATCGATGTGATCGACCTGGCCAACATCGCGAGTTGTCCCTTCATCAGCACGCAGGACCTCGGGCGCCTGCACGCCGATGGATCGTTCGAGGTGCTCGGGCGATTCGACAACAGCGATGCGAGGGGGTGCAATCTGCTCGTGGAAGGGTCTTGATTCGTGAGACGCCGGATACACCGCTTCGCGGATGTTCCGGCGTGACGCGTTGCGTCGGACACGCGTCACGCCGGGCGATGGGAGGCTCTGCGACCGAGACCCGGCGTCTCACTGAACTTCATCCGACAACACGCACCATGTAATAGCTCTTCTTGCCACGTTGCAGCAGCATGTACTTGCCATGTATGAGCTGCTGGCCAGTAGTTGTCTGTTCAGGACTCACTTTGGACTTGTTCACCGATAGTGAACCTTCCTGAATGGCTCGTTTTGCGTCATTCGATGAAGCAAGAAACCTTGAACGCCAGAAGAGCTTGTCCATT
>CAZFBP010000116.1:0-9434 GCA_964517255.1 uncultured Chryseobacterium sp. | reverse complement strand
AGCGGCGTATCGTCGGCGATGCTCTCCACGGTGCGGTCCTGGAGGTTGAGGTGCTGGATGATGCGGGCCTTCAACTCCTGCTTCAGCTCGGTCATGCGTTCAGTGCTCATCGAAGAGGTCTTGGATTCGGTTGATGTCGTCAATCTCCCACGCCTCGGTGTCGATCACTGCGAAAGCGGCGCTGGCGCGGTCGGCGAAGGTATCGGCCCAGCCGCATACGATCCATCGCATGCCTTGCTGCCGAAGCATGCCGATGGCGGGTGCGAGCGCTGCGGCCGATGGCGCTGGCATGAGCTGGCAGAGCCCGCTTCCGTGCAGGCCGTGCCGGATGCTGAATTCGCCCAGGGCGATGCTGGGAAGGGTGGGCACGAAGAGTCCCGGGCTGGCCACGCCGTCAGCGCTCAGCAGCGCGTTGTAGCGCGCATCGCATTCCATGCTCCCGGTGCAGGTGCAGAGCAGCATGCCGATTCGTTCCGGGTCGATTGCGGCCAATGGGCCACCAGGCGCGAAGAAGGGCGCTGTGCTGAGCAGCACAAGCCGCGAGAGCCGGTCGGCACGGTGGAAGCGGGGGTAATCCTGCGCGAGCGAGGCCCATGCGGCTGACAGGCGGGCATCGGCATCGCCGTCGGTGGCCCCGAAGCGCGTCTCTCCGTGGCGGAAGGCGCCATCGCGGTAGGTGGTGGTGCCCAGGATGCTCATGCCGCTTCGATGATCATGGCCGCGTTGCACCCGCCGAAGCCCGATGAGGTCTTCAGCAGCACGCGCCCGTCCGTGCGAACGTCTTCCTTGATCACGTTGATCCGGCCCGGAACACCGACCTCGCGCAGGCCCTCGGTGCGGAGCACCCATCCATCGCGCAGCGCGTGCAGCGCGATGGCGGCCTCCAGCAACCCCGCTGCCCCGAGCGTGTGGCCGAACCATCCTTTGTAGCAGCTCAAGGGCGCATCGCTCAGCCCTGCGCGCTCGAAGGCGATGGACTCCATCGCATCGTTGTAGGGCGTGCCCGTGCCATGCGCATTGATGGCGCTGATATCCGCTGATGCCATGCTCGCTTGTCGCAAAACGTTCTGCACGGCGCGCAGCAGGCCTTCGCCGGTGCGAGACGGGCCGGAGATGTGGTTGGCATCGTGCGCGATGGCACCGGCGATCCAGCGGCCCAGCACGCGGGGCACACGACTCCGGTCGCGCGATGCCACGATGCCAGCGCAGCCTTCGCCCAAACTGGTGCCCGCGCGCTTCTCATCGAACGGCCGGCAGGGCACGGCATCGAGCGCGTAGAGCGAGGCGAACCCATCGAGCACGAAGCGGCTGAGCACGTCGATGCCCACCACCAGCGCGTGATCGCAATGCCCTTGCTCGATGGCGGTGCAGGCGTGGATCAGCGCGGTGGTGCCCGATGCGCAGGCCAGGGAGATCACCGCGGGCGCTTCATCCCTTCCGCAACGTTGCCGCATGCGTTCGCCGAGCAAGGGCAACGCCGAGCCCGCCGCGTCACCGCGCTCCATGGCCTCGATATCGCCCTTGGTGGAGGCCAGCACGAGCATCCAGCGTTCGGCGCTCTTCGGCGCCGCTTCCAGCAGCATCGCGCTCAGGCAGCGGTCCAGCAAGCGCTGCGTGCGATGCGGGCCATCGGGCAGCAGGTCCGCAGGGACGCGGCCTGCCACCAGCGGCTTGCTGGCGATCGTCGGCCATTCGCGCAGCGCGGTTCCGCCGGAACGCAAGCGGTCCACGTGCGCGGGGAGCCCATCGCCCATGGCGCTCAGGCATTGTGCGGCGCCGATCCACACGGGCATGCGCTGCATCGGTTCAGGCGATCTGGTGGCGTTCCTTCCACAGGCGGAAGAACTCCGGGATGTCGAGCAAGAGCTTCTTGTCGCGGTCCAGGAATACTTGGACCGTTTCGGCCGAGGCCACCACCGCGCCATCGGACCTGCGACGCAGCTCGTAGCGGAAAATGAGTTTGGCCGCAGGGCTTGGCACGATCCAGGTTCGGATCACCACGGTGTCGCCGTAGCCCAGCATGGCCTTGTGGTCCACGTTCACGCGCACGATGGGGGTGAAATAGCCGATGCCGTACATCTCCACCGAGTCCACATCGTGCTCGCGCCCGAAGGCCTCGCGCCCCAGTTCCAGGAACTTGATGTAGTTGCCGTGCCACACGATGCCCATGGGGTCCAGATCGCCGAAGCGGATCAAGGTCTCGGTGGTCGTCTCCAACTGCTTCATGGCATCTGATCCATGAGGAAGACCTTGAGTTCCAGCTTCGCGATGAGCGCTCCGTTGCATTCAACCTTCGCCTCCAGCACGCGGGCGCTCATCACCTCATGGCGCAGGTCAACAGTGGTCTCCAAGCGGTCGCCGATGCGGGGGAGCGCCATCACTTCCACGCGCGAGAGTGCGCCGATGAAGCCGAGCGGCGGCGGCGCGCCTTGATCGCTGGCCAGTTTGCCCATGCCGAGCGCGGCGGTTTGCGCGGCATTCTCCATGAGGCCGGCCTCGCTGAGCCGATCCGCGCGCAGGAGCACATGGTCGCCGGGCACGGTGAAGGCGCTCCGGAACAAGCTGGGAGTGGCCTCGAGCAGAGTGTCCACGAGCACGAAGGGATCAGCGCGACGACATCAAGTGTTCCAGCCTGGTGGCTCATGGTGCCAAAAGTCATAATAATTGAACCACTGAAGCGGGTATTTGTGCGTCACGTCCTCCAATGCCTTCACGTAGGCATCGATCAGCGCCTCAACGGTGGAGCCCGGTGGCAGTGGAGGGGTGGCATGGAAGGAGTAGCAGAGCGGCGCCGTGTTCAACACGAAGGCATAGCTCACCGGCACTTGCAGCGAACGGGCCAGCGCGAACGGGCCGACCGGGAAATGCGCATCCTGCCCCAGAAAGGACCTGACCACCGTGCGCGCGCCAGGCAGGAAGCGATCGCCATGCAGGCAGAGCAGACCGCCGGCACGCATGGCTTCCGCCGCGGCGTACACATGCGAGAAGTCATCCTTGATGGCGATGACGTTGAATGCACGGCGCTCCTGGCCTTGCTCCTGCGCACGGGCGATGGCCTGTACCTCGGCATCGTACATGAGCACGTGCACCGGCATGCCAGCTTGATGGCCGAGCAGATTGCCGGCCAACTCCCAATTGCCCACATGGGCACTGATCACCACGCCCGCGCCTGCATCCTTCAAGGGCTGCAAAGTGCCCGGCTTCAGCCAGGTGTAGTCGCTCGCTCGGCCGGCGCGCATGGCGGCACGGTCGATGAGTGACCTGCCGAAGGTCATGTACGACCCGAGCACCGTTAGCCGACCGATGGGGCCGAAGGCACGAAGCCGTTGGAAGTAGGCCCGGACGGCCTTGTTGCTCTCGCGCGCAGTGAGCGCGTACCAAGGCACCACGATCCAGAGGAAGGCATGCGCCACCCTGGGGCCGAGCGTGCGGAGCACGCGAATGAAGAAGCGGTAGCCGAGCGGAGTGCCACGGCTGGTTCCCTTCCAGTTTGCTGCCTTCTCGCTCACGCCCTCGCGGCCACGTTCGCCTCGATGTGGTCGAAGAAGTCGTTGAAGGTGGTCATCTTCAGGAAATCCTCGCCCTTCACCTTGAATCCGAAGTTCTCTTCGATCACCACTACCAGGTCCACGTAATCCAGGCTGTCAAGCCCCAAGGTCTCCTTCAGCGGGGCCTCGGCGGTAATGGTGGTGGGGTCCACTTCGAACTCCTCGCTGAGGAACTTCTTGGTCTTCTCGATGATCTCCTGACGGAGGGCGTTGTTGGCCATGGCGGTCTTCAGTCCTGGAAGCGTTGCACGATCAAGGTGGAGTTGGTGCCACCGAAACCGAAGGAGTTGGAGAGGAAGCGTTCGATGCGGGCGTCTGTCGCGGTACGAACCAGGTTGAGGCGTGAACTCTCCTCGTCCGGCTGGCGCAAATTAACGTTGGGGGCCACGAAGCCGCCAAGCATCATGAGCATGGAATACACCACTTCGCTGGCGCCGGCCATCCAGCATTCGTGGCCGGTCATGCTCTTGGTGCTGCTCACGAAGGGCTTGCGCTGGCCGAAGACGGCGTCGATGGCCTGGGCCTCGATGCGGTCTCCCACGGGTGTTCCGGTGGCGTGTGCGTTCACGTAATCGATGTCGTCCGAACTGATGCCCGCCATGTTGAGGGCCATGCGCAAGGCACGCACCTGGCCGTCGAGGCTGGGATCGGAGATGTGGTCGCCGTTGGAGGAGAAGCCGTAGCCGGTGATCTCGCCCAGGATGGTGGCGCCGCGCGCCTTGGCCGATTCGAGGCTCTCCACGATGAGCGCCGCCGCGCCGCCGCTGGGCACAAGGCCGTCACGGTTGGCATCGAAGGGCCGCGAGGCGCCAGCGGGGTCATCCTCCTTGGTGCTGAAAGCGCTGATGCCGTCGAAGCTGCCGAAGGCGTAGTCGTTCACTTCCTGCGCGCCCCCGCAGATCACCATGCGCTGCAGGCCCTGCTTGATCAGCAGGTAGCCGATGCCGATGGCGTGCGATCCGCTCGCGCAGGCGCCGCTGAGGGTGAAGTTGATGCCCTTGAGCTTGAGGATCGTGCTCAGGTTCATGGTCACCGTGCAGTTCATGCCTTGGAAGATGGCGCCGGAGCCCACCAGCGTGGTGTCCTTCTTCTTGCGGATGGTATCCACCGATTCCATCACGGCCAGCGCGCTGCTGTCGTTGCCGAAGATGATCCCGGTCTCGTTGGCTTCGAGCCAGGCGCGGTCGATGCCGGCCTGCTCCATGGCTTGCTCCGTGGCCGCGAAGGCGTAGTTGGCCTGCTCGGCCATGCCGATGCGCTCGCGGCGCGTGAGGCGGCTCTTCAGGTCGGGCGTGGGCACGATACCCGTGAGGGCGCTGCGGTAGCCCATGTCCTTTCGCGCTTGCGAGAAGCCGATGCCGGAACGGCCTACGCGCAAAGAGGCTTCCACCTCTTGCAGGCTGGTGCCCAAGCAGCTCCAGAGACCCATGCCCGTGATGACGACGCGATGCTCCATTACGAATGCAGTCCTCCGTTCACGTGGATCACCTCGCCGGTGATGTAAGCTGCGCCAGCAGAGACCAGGAAGCTCACCACCGAGGCGACCTCTTCTGTTGTTCCGAACCGGCCCATGGGCACCAGCGCCTTGAGCTGATCCACCGGCAGGTTCTTGGTCATGTCGCTCTCGATGAAGCCCGGTGCCACGGCGTTCACCGTGATACCGCGCTTGGCCACTTCCTGCGCCAATGATCGAGTGGCGCCGATCACGCCGGCCTTGGCAGCGGAGTAGTTCGCCTGGCCGGGAACCCCCTTGGCGCCGCTGAGCGATACCACGTTGATGATGCGCCCGCCGCGCTGCCGCACGAATCCTTGAAGCACTGCCGTGGTCACGTTGAAGAAGCCGTTGAGGTGCGTGTCCACCACATCGTGCCAGTCCTCGGGCTTCATGAACACCAGCAGGTTGTCGCGCGTGATCCCGGCGTTGTTCACCAGCACTTCGAGCCGTGCATCAGGATGCGCCGCGCGCCAGGCTGCCACAGCGGCCGTAACGGCATCCGCATCGCGCACATCGAAGCCGGCCAGCCGCGCATCGACGCCCAACGCTCGGACCTGGTCGGCCACTTCGCGCGCGGCCGCCTCGTTCGTGGCGTAATTCACGATGATGCTCAAACCGTGGGCGCGCGCCAGCTCGAGCGCCACGGCCTTGCCGATCCCGCGCGATGCACCGGTGACCAAGGCCCACTTCGCCGCGCTGCCGCTCATGCCAATTGCCATTGGCCGAAGAGCTCGGCATGAACGGATTCGATGGCGGCGGCCGGATCGCTGTTCGAGCGGATGGAGGCAGAGGCCTTGCGGATTTGGGCGTGCGTGGCCTTGCCGCCAGCCGAGAGCCGTGCACCGGCCTCGGCCAGATCAGCAGCCTGCGCCGCACCGATGGCCAGAATGGACGCCACGCGCTGTGCATGGCCGATGACCCTCGCAGTGGCAAGCGCCGCGTTGGTGCCCATGCTCACGATATCCTGGTTGTCGTTGTTGTTGGGGATGCTGTGCACGTAGAGCGATGTGGCCAGCGCCTGGCATTCGGCGGTGGTGCTGGTGGCGGTGAATTGCATGCCCTGCATGCCCAGTGTGAGGCCGGGCGCTTCCATGTTCAGGAAGGGGGGGAAGCGCAGATTCACCTTGTCGTTCAGCAGGAAATTCAACTGGCGCTCGCAGAGCATGCACAGCTTCACCATGGTCAGGCGCAGCGTGTCCATGGCCAGCGAGACCTGGTCGCCGTGGAAGTTGCCGCCGTGATGGATGCCGTTGTCGGGGTCGATCAGCGGGTTGTCGTCGATGGAATGCAGCTCGTCGAGCAGAACGCGCTCGCTGTGGCGGACCTGATCGAGGATGGGGCCGAGCACCTGCGGCACGCAGCGGATGCTGTAATGCTCCTGCACCATGTGGCTGAAGGTGCCGTTGGCGCCGGTGCGGCCGGGAGCGAGGTGATCCATGCGGTCGCGCACGCAGCCCGAGCCTTCCAGTGCTTCGCGCATGCGGCGAGCCACTTCGCGCTGTCCGGCGTGGCGCTTGGCTGCATTGAGCGGCTCGCCCAAGTGGTCGGTCCACGTGCCCAGCGCTTCGGTGATCAATGCCGAAAGACCGATCGAGGTGCGCACGAGCTCATGCGCCCGATGCACGTTGAGCAGACCGATGCCGGTCATGGCGGCCGTGCCGTTGAGCAGGGCGAGGCCATCGCGCAATTGCAGATCCACTGGCTCAAGGCCGCAGGCTTTCAGGATGGAGGCCATGTCGCCAGCTTTGCCACGGAGCGTTCCGCGCCCTTCGCCGATGAGGCCCAGGGCCAGATGCGCTTGTTGCACCAGGTCGCCGCTGGCACCAACACCTCCGAGGCGAGGAACACGCGGGCAGATGCCGTGCTCCAGGTACGCCAGCAGCTGCTGAACCACGGGTTCCGAGACGCCCGACCGGCCGTGCAGGAAGGTGATGGCGCGAACAAGCATCATGGCGCGGACGGCCTCCTCGGGGAGGTCATCGCCAGCGCCGGAGGCATGGCTGCGCACCAAATTGTACTGCAAGGCGAACTGGTCGGCGGCGCTCACGGCGTGCTGCGCCATGGGCCCGAATCCGGTGTTGATGCCATAGACCACCTGCTTGGCGGCCAAGCCGCTCAGGTACTCGAAGGAGCGGCGCACGCGCGCCCATTCCGTTTCCGCCGCCGCCAAGGTTCCTTCGCCGCGCACGATGCGCACGAAGTCCGTGAGATCGAGCCCTTCCACTCCTTTGCCGAGCACCGTTTCAGCTGCCATTTTTCTAAGGGGCGACGAATGTAGTTCACCTATGTTTACCCGCAGGCCAGATGGGAGGAGCAGCGGCAGTTATGTACGCCCGGACGCACCGTAAGCGTTGGGCTTGGGCCATAGCCGCTTCCGCCATCGCGGCGGTGGCCCTGTGGTCGGCCGCCCGGGCACGCTTCGGCACCGACCTCTTCGATGCCCTGCCGGACGACCCTTCGCTCCGGCACTACCGCGCGCTGCTGCACGAGAACGGCGCGCAAGGCCCCATCACCATCGGGTTCTTCGGCGATGGCGCTGAACGCGACAGCCTGATCGCCGCCGCCGATCGATTCGTGGCCTTGGCGCAGGAGGATGCGGAGGGCTTGATCGACAGCGTCTTCAGCCGGCCCGATGCGGCCATGGCCGAGCAACTCCTCGCCGGGATCACCGACCGCATTCCGTTGCATGCCGATGCCCAACGGCTGCAATGGCTGGCAGCGGCCGATGACCGTGCGCTGGACAGTGCGCTGGCGGCGGTGCGCGCCGCCATCGCCGCGCCGGGCGGTGAATTCGAGGCGGAGCGCCTGCTCGCCGACCCCTTCGGCCTCACGCAGCCCTTGCGCGACCGCCTGATGAACAGCACCGCGGACGGCCGCGCCGCAGTGATCGATGGCGTGCTCTTCAGCCCCGATAGCAGCATGGCCGTGGCGCTGCTCTGGCCCACGGCGAATGGCGCAGCGGATACCGAGCGATTGATGGCCGCGATCAACCGGTGCATGAGCGCCGCGCGGTCAGCAGGCATCCACGTCGCGGCCTTCGGAGCGGCACCCATGGCGGTGGCCAATCGCGCGGCCATCGGCAACGATTCCCTGCGCACTTCGGCGGTGGCCTTGGCGCTGGTGCTGGTGCTGCTGCTCTGGTACTACCGCGACCTCCGCTTCATGCCGCTCTTCCTTCTGCCCCCGCTCTTCGGCTTCGTGCTGGGCGTGGGCGCGCTGGCCTTGCTGCGCGGCAGCATCTCCGGACTGGCCATCGGCGCCAGCTCGGCCCTGCTCGGCATCGCGCTCGATTACTCCTTCCATTTCCTCACGCACTTGCGCCATCGCCGCGATGTGGCCGCCACCCTGCGCGAGGTCGCGGCGCCCATGCTGCTGGGCTGCATCACCACGGTGCTCGCCTTCGGAGCGCTCTCCTTCGCCAGCAGCCGCGTGCTCGCCGATCTGGGCGTGATCGCTGGCTTCATGCTCGCTGGCGCGCTGTTCATGGTGCTGGTGGTGCTGCCGCATTTCGTGCCTGCGGGCTACGCGCGGTCAACGGGCAGCGATCACGCGGCGGAGGGGTTCTCTGTGAGGCGCCCGCGCGTGGGCCGCTGGATCGCGCTGCTCGGCATTGTCATCATCACCGCCGGGCTAATGCCTTTCGCCAGCCGCGTGCAGCAGGATGCGGACCCGGAACGGCTGAGCCTGATCCCCGATGACATGCGCCAGGTGCGCGACCGCATGGAGGGCAACAGTGACCGCGCCGTACCGGTGTTCATCGCAGGCGTGGGCGGCACGGAGGAAGAAGCGAAGCAGCGGTTGGAAGAAGCGATCGCCGCTGAACGCGGCACGGGCAGATTGGAAGGAGCGCTGCCCTGCGACCTCAACCCTTCGCGACGCACGGCGCGATCGAGGTTGATGGCTTGGAGCGATGCGTTCACGGCGGAACGCGCGGAGCGAATGGGACAGCGCATGCGCGATGCGGCCGTGCGGAACGGATTCACGCCCGATGCTTTCGATGGATTCCTGGACCAAGTGACCGGCGCCGGGCGCGAAGGCGCAGCCGCGAATGACTGCCGGATCCCCGGGGAATTCGCCGGCGCGGCCGAAGGGGAGTCGCTCGTTGCCGTCCGCCTGATGGTGCCGCCGGAGGAAGTGGATGCGGTCGTGCGACGGCTCGCCGGCTTGAGCGGGGTGGAGGTGATGCACCGCGGCATGCTCGGCGCGCATGTGGCCCGTGTGATCGAGGAGGACCTCTCGGGCATCCTCTGGCGCACGGTCGGGATCGTCTTCCTCGCGCTGCTCATCACCTACGGCCGCATCGAGCTCGCGCTGCTCACCTTCCTGCCCATGGCGCTGGGCTGGACCTGGATCCTGGGGCTCTGCGGCCTGCTCGACATCCGCTTCGACCT
>CAZFBP010000115.1:0-9501 GCA_964517255.1 uncultured Chryseobacterium sp. | reverse complement strand
GATTGAGCAGTAAGGCGGGGAGATGAGAGGTTGAATCGCATGCAGGTCGAGGGTTGAACACAAGAACATGGCGACTCTAAGGAGCTTCGAAGAATTGAAATGCTGGCAGGCTTGCCGCGCATTCCGGCTCTTCGTGCATGGCTTGGTGAAGCGCTTCCCGAAGGATGAGCTCTTCCTTATGACCGCCCAGCTCAAGGATTCCTCCCGCAGCACTACGCACAACATCGCCGAAGGCTTCGGGAGAGACAACGCACAGGACAATGCACGCTTCTGCCGCAACTCACGCGGCAGCCTCATGGAAGCCATGGATCAGCTCATCGCATCCAACGATGAAGGATTGATCAGCAACGAAGAACTCGCGCATGGCCGGGAGCTGTTCACCGACGCCCGCGCCTGGCTCGAAGGCTACATCGATTATCTGACAAAGTCGAAGAGCGACAACTTGCTCCGCGAACCTTTGGCTCCTTATGGAACGATCGTGGATGAGCTCGGCTTCGGTGCCGACCCTCAACCTGCACCAACCTCCAACCCTCAACATTCCGAGGCATGAACCTGGTCAACATCTTCGTGAAGAGCATCTTCATCGAGAACATGATCTTCGCCTACTTCCTGGGCATGTGCTCGTACCTCGCCGTGAGCAAGACGGTGAAGACGGCCGTGGGCCTGGGAGCGGCCGTGATCTTCGTGCTCGGTGTAACGGTGCCCGTTAACTACCTGCTCGAGAACTACGTGCTCAAGCAAGGCGCGCTATCCTGGCTCGGCGCCGATTTCGCCGATGTGGACCTGAGCTTCCTCGCCTTCATCATGTTCATAGCCGTGGTGGCCGCCATCGTGCAATTGGTGGAGATGATCGTGGAGAAGTTCGCGCCGGCGCTCTACGGCGCGCTGGGCATCTTCCTGCCGCTGATCGCCGTGAACTGCTCCATCCTCGGTGGAGCGCTCTTCATGCAGGAGCGCCAGTACAGCACCCTGGCCGAGGCCACCACTTTCGCGGTGGGCAGCGGCGTGGGCTGGTTCCTGGCCATCGTGGCCATCGCCGCCATCCGCGAGCGCATCCGTTACAGCGATATCCCCAAGCCGCTCAAGGGCCTGGGCATCACCTTCATCCTCACTGGCCTCATGGGCATCGCCTTCATGGCCTTCATGGGCATCAAGATCTGATCACATGGGCAGCACCATCCTCATCACCCTGGCCGTTTTCCTGGTCGTCACCCTTGCGCTGGTGGCGATCCTGCTTTACGCCAAGACCAAGCTCACGGCAAGCGGCCTCGTCAAGATCCGCATCAACGGTGAGAAGACCATCGAGGTGGCGGCCGGCAGCACGCTGCTGAGCACCCTGAGCGAGCAGAAGATCTTCCTGCCCAGCGCCTGCGGCGGCGGCGGCACCTGCGCCATGTGCAAATGCCAGGTGATGGAAGGCGGCGGTGAGATCCTGCCCACCGAGGCCCCCTACTTCAGCCGCAAGGCCATCGCCGACAAATGGCGCCTCGGCTGCCAGGTCAAGGTCCGTCAGGACATGGACATCAAGGTGCCTGAGGAGGTCTTCGGCATCAAGAAGTGGGAGTGCGAAGTGGTGAGCAACTACAACGTCGCCAGCTTCATCAAGGAATTCGTGGTGAAGCTGCCCCCCGGCGAGCACCTGCACTTCGAGGCCGGCGGCTATATCCAGATCGATGTGCCTCCGTGCGAAGTGGACTTCAAGAACATGGATATCACCGCCCACCCCGAACTGGTAGCACTGGGCCGCGACCCCATGGACTTCAAGCCCGAGTGGGACAAGTACAAGCTCTGGGAGCTGAAGATGAAGAACCCGGAGCCCATCTTCCGGGCCTACTCCATGGCCAACCACCCGGCCGAGGGCAACATCGTGATGCTCAACATCCGCATTGCCACCCCGCCGTGGGACCGCGCCAAGAACGGCTGGATGGACGTGAACCCCGGCATCTGCAGCAGCTTCGTGTTCAACTGCAAGCCCGGCGACAAGGTCACGGTGAGCGGCCCCTACGGCGAGTTCTTCATCAAAGAGACCGGCGCCGAGATGCTCTACATCGGCGGCGGCGCGGGCATGGCGCCCATGCGCTCGCACCTCTTCCACCTCTTCCACACCCTGAAGAGCGGACGCAAGGTGACCTATTGGTACGGCGGCCGGAGCAAGCGCGAGCTCTTCTACCTGGAGCACTTCAACAGCATCGCGCGCGAGTTCCCCAACTTCAAGTTCTTCGTGGTGCTCAGCGAGCCGCACCCCGACGACAACTGGAAGGTGAAGAAGGACGTGAACGACACCGAGGGCGATGGATTCACCGGCTTCGTGCACCAGGCCGTGATCGATCAGTACCTGAAGAAGCACGAGAGCCCCGAGGACATCGAGTTCTACTTCTGCGGGCCGCCCATGATGAACGCCGCCGTGCTGAAGATGGTGGACGACTGGGGCGTGCCCAAGGAGAACGTGAGCTTCGACGATTTCGGAGGCTGATCCATCCATGATCGCAACGCGCGGCCGGGCCCTTGGTCCGGCCGCTTCCGTTCCCGCCCCTACTTTCACCCTCGCCGAAAGCGCCACGGCGTGATGCCTCTCTCGCGAATCACATTCACCCTTCTGGTATCGCTCTGGTGCGTGTGCGGGTTGCGCGCCCAGTACGTGCCGCCCGATTGGCTCGCACCAGACAGCGCCACCGTGTACCGCTTCCAATTGCGCGAGGGCGCCGTGGTCATCGGGCGCGTGGTGGCGGCCACCGCCGATTCGCTCCAGGTGGCCAGCGGCTCCTTCACGCGTTACGGCATCGCGCGCGCCGGCATCACGCGCGTCACGCGGCTCGATCCCAATGGCAGGCGCTTCGGCCGAAGCTGGTTCCCGCCACCCGTTCCTTCGCGCCACCTCATGCTGCCTTCGGCGATACCGATGAAGAAGGGCGAGTTCAGGCACACCAACACCTACATCTTCTTCAACGCGATCTCCGCCGGCATCACCAGGAACATCTCCGCGAGTTTCGGCACTGAGACCAACAGCCTGCTCCCCGACTCCGCTGGACGAGGCCCCATCCTCTTCGGCTCTGTGCGCGCGAGCATGCCCGTGGCCGATGGCTTCCATGCAGGCGCGTACGGCCTAGTGCTGAGCATGCCTTTCGGGGGCTGGATCTTCTCCGACCCTGGCCGCCTCAACATCGGCCTGGCAGGCGCCATGGCCACCCTGGGCGATGAGAACAGGCAGATCACGCTGGCCGCTGGATGGTCGGTGCTCGATTTCTCGTGGATCACGCGCTACCCGATGGTGAACCTCAGCGGCCAGTACCGCTTCGGGAAACGGTTCTCGTTCATCAGCGAGAACTGGGTGCTGCCCCTGCTCGGCCGCGACGCGCCCTACCTCCTCTCCTACGGCGTGCGCGTCATGGGCACGCGCATCGCCGGCGATTTCGCCTTCCTGAACAGCGCCTCCGTCTCGCGCGTCTTCGCGCCCGGTATCCCTTACGCATCATTCACCTTCAAATGGTGATGCACGAAAGGCGCGTGACCAATCACAAAGGCCATCGGCACATGAGCAGGATCCACATCGCGAGCGCACTTCTCCTGTTCTCGGCCTGCGGCCCGAAGGAACCGGAATGGACCACGCTGAAAGGCGAGGCGCAGGGCACCACCTTCACCATAAGCTACCTCGACACGCTCGGCCGCGATCTCAGCTCGCCCGTCGATAGCCTCTTCCGCGTGATCGATCACAGCCTCAGCCTCTGGGACAGCGGGAGCACCGTGACGCGATTCAACGCGGCTGCCGATTCCTTCACCACGGCCGACCGGCACTTCCAAGTGGTGCTCGCCCTGTCGCGCCAGCAATGGATGGCCACCGAGGGCGCCTTCGACCCCACCGTGCTGCCGCTGGTGCGCGCCTGGGGCTTGGGCAAGGAAGGCCGCGCCGCGTTGGACACCGCTGCGGTCGATAGCCTCATGCGCTGCGTGGGCATGCCACGCCTCCGCATACCCGATAGCTGGGAGCAGAGCAACGATGACGGCGCGCTCACCTTCCGCAAGAGCGCGCCCTGCGTCCAGTTCGACCCCAACGGCATCGCGCAGGGCTACACCGTGGACATGCTCGCGTTGCTCCTTGGTCAGCGCGACATCGAGCATTTCATGGTGGAAGTGGGCGGCGAGGTGCGCGCATCGGGATCGAATCCGCGCGGTGAGCCCTGGGCCATCCAGATCGACAAGCCAGTGGATGGCGATGCGCATGTGCAGCAAGTCGTAGTGCCGCTTACTGTCCGCAGCCTGGCCACCAGCGGCAACTACCGCAAATTCATCGAGGTGAACGGCAAGCGCTACGGCCACACGATAGACCCACGCGCGGGCCGCCCTGCCATGAGCGACCTGCTGAGCGCCTCCGTGATCGCCGACGATTGCGCCACGGCCGATGCACTGGGCACCGCGCTGATGGTGATGGGCACCGAAGGCGCCAAGAAATGGCTGAGCACCCACCCGGAAGTGCAGGGCTACTTGATCAGCGATGATGGAGATGGCGGGTACGCGGTGTGGATGACGCGAGGGTGGCCGAGGTAGCTTGGGGTGGTTGAAATTGGGTTGGGGGTTGGGGAGTAGTTGTGGGTTGAGCAACCCTCAACCCACAACCTGCCTTCGGCTCAACCTCCAACCTCTTCCCTGCGACACTTCTCCTCGGGCTTGGCCCCGCAGAAGCCGCACGAGCCGCCCTCGGCTTGAACAAGAGGGTTGTTGCTGGCGCAAGTGCCTGCGAACTCACCGCCCCTCTTCGCCCAGATCTTCACGGCGATGCCTGCGAAGGCCAAGGCCAGGAGCACGATGCCCAGAAGGATGGTGAGGAGTGCGTTGCTCATTGCTCGGCCAATTGCTGGTGCGCTTCAGGCGCTCGTTGCCACTGCCATCTGAGACAGAGCGCTTGCGCGGGCGAAGGTAGCGCGAGGCCCCGGGCCTGGCGGTCGGCGATGGCCTTACACCGCCGGGCCACCGGTGATCCGCGCATCGCCGTTCAAGGGCCCGTCGCTCATGCGCTTCATCAGCCTCATCTCGGTGCCGTCGAAGGTGGCGTAGGTGAAGTGGGTGATCCAGTCGCCGAGATTCACGTAACGGCTGCCCTGGGCGATCCCCATGTCGATGGGCAGATGGCGATGGCCGAAGACCATGTAGTCGTAGCGCTCCCTGGTCAGCAGCTCGCGGCAGTAGTGCGCCAGCCACTCCTTGTCCTCGCCCAACCAACGACGATCGTTCTCATAGCTCTTCTTGCGGCTCTGGCCGCTCAGCGCATCGCCGAGCCACAACGCGAAGTTGGGATGCAGGCGCGCGAAGAGCCATTGGCACACGGGGTTGCGAAACACGGCCTTGATGAGCTTGTAGCCGCGGTCGCCGGGGCCGAGGCCATCGCCGTGGCCGATGTAGAAGCGCCTGCCGTTGATCTCGCGCACGATGGGCCCGCGATGCACCATCACGCCGGTCTCCCTGGGCACATAGTCGAAGATCCACATGTCGTGGTTGCCGATGAAGAGGTGCACCGGAATGCCGCGATCGGTGAGCTCCGCGAGCTTGCCCAGCAGGCGCACATGCCCGCGCGGCACGGCCCGCTTCCACTCGAACCAGAAGTCGAAGAGGTCGCCCAGCAGATGGATCTCCGCTGCATCCTTGGCTGCCTCATCGAGGAAGGCGCAGATGCGCTTCTCCCGCGCCAAACTGCTCGCGGCATCAGGTATCCCGAGGTGGAAGTCGCTGAGGAAGTGGATGCGCTGGCCGGGCTTCACCGCGGCGAAGGTCGCGTTCAGGGCTTGATCCCCCGCACCAGCCTTGTGGGCTCGAGCTTCTCCAGCGCGAGCACGAAGCGGATGCGATCGCCGATGTCGCGGCCAAGGAACTCCTCCTGCTCGAGGATGTTGTCCGAGACGAACAGCGGCACCCACGCTTCCACCAGGTCCTTCACGATGGGGATGCCCACGCCTGCTTCGTAGTAATTGGCGGTCTTCACGGCCCTGGAGCCATCGTCGCGCACTTCGGTGTAAGGCGCCCAGCCCGCGCTGGCGAAGAGCGCCAGCGGCACCTTGAAGGGGAAGTCGAGCTCCATGTTCACGCTGGCGATCCAGGTATCGCTGCCGCCGCCGCGGAAGGGCGTCTTGAAGGCCCCCTGCTGCTTGCCGAATTGCCGGCTGAAGAAGCGGTCGCGCGCGCCGCGCTCGAAGTAGGCGTGGTCGAAGAACATGTCTTCTGCGCCCCAGCTGAGGTTCCAGGCATCCAGGCCGCTCCCCAGATAGCCGTTGTTGTTGTCGATGAAAGTGCCGCCGAAGGCGCGCAGCCGCAGTTGCTTGCCGCGCTCGTTGTACGCGAACGCTTGCGCCAGCTCCACCGAGGCCCGAAGCCACTGGATATCGCGACTGAGAAGCGGCGAGTACCTGTTCGCGCCGGTGATCGCGGCCCTGACCGAGGCGGGCCGCAGCCTGCGAGCGTCGGCCGCGCCGTAGGAGAGTTCCAGGTAATCGCCGAAGGAGCGGCTGCGGTACACCAGCTCATCGGTGCCCGTGATCTCGGTGGCCTGGTACACGCGGACTCCGCGCAGGTCGATGCTGTGCACCCACGGCTTCGCCAGCGGACGCTTCAGGTCGAAACGGAGGCTCGGTGCGTACTTCTCGTACCACGCGGAGACCTTATGGTCGTGCAGCAGTCCCGATGAGCGCGCCGCGAATCCCACATGGATGTTGCGGAACCACGAACTGCGGATGCGGTCGAAGTGGTGCCCGATGCGCGCGGCGCCCACCAAGCGCTCGCTGCCGAAGGCCCATAGCGGCGCCACCACCCACTCGGTGCGCTGGCTCGGAAAAGTGGTGTTGCGCAGGCTCACGCCCGCCTGCCAGCCGTCGTGGCCGTTCCACAATGGCAGCACGCTGTAGTAGACGCTGCGCGCATCGTTGCGCTCGATGCCCAGCAACGACTCGAACTTCAGTGGCGCGCGGCGCTTGAGGAGTCCGTTCGCGCGGACCGTATTGTTGCGACGGTCGATGTCGAGCGTGCGGTTGCCGGCATCGATGCGGACGCGGTCCACGTTCGGCCAGGGCAGGCCCGCGTACTCGGTGCGGCCTTGATGGCCATGGCCGTTGTTCCATGCCCAAACCGTTCCCAGGCTGTCGTTGCCAGCGAACCCTGTAATGGAGAAGGGCACCGCCCATGGGCCCTTCGCGCGGTGCCCGAGGTGCCATCGCTCGTCGGGGCCTTCCCAGGTTCGGCGGTCCAACGAGATCGCCTTGACACGATACTTCTCATCGGTGGCGAGAAACCCATTGAACACCCAACCCAGGCTCTTGCCGCTCTCCCGCTCAAACACCATCCGCATATCCTCCGGTCGCGGGTGCTTGAATCCCCACTCATCGTAGTAGGCGCGCAGGCACTTGTCCATCGCCTCCTCGCCCAGGTAGGCCATCAAGTGGTCCATGATGAGCGCGGTCTTCATGTACACGCCGGTGCCATAGTTGGTGCTCGTGAAGTCGTCGCTGCTCAGCGAGAGCGGCTGATCCAGGTTGCGGCGGGCATTCAATCGGTACGCGAGCTCGTTCTGCGAGCGGTGCGGGTCGCTCAGGTGCGCCGCGGCCTTCTTCAGGCCGGGTATGCCGATGCTGAAGCCACTGCCCGGATAGCGCGCGCGCATGTAGCGCAGTTCGAGGAAGCTGTTCATGCCCTCGTCCATCCACGCATGGTCGCGCTCGTTGCTGCCCAGGATGCCGTAGAACCAATTGTGCCCCACCTCGTGCGCGATCACGTTATCGAGGCTCTGCTTGTCGCCCATATTGCCGATGATGGTGATCATGGGGTACTCCATGCCGCCACCCGCGCTGATGGTGCCGTCGATGGCGGTGCAGGCGTCGTAAGGGTAATCGCCCACGTGCTCACTGTAGTAGCGCACGCTCTCGTTCACGTAATTCACGGCATCGCTCCAGAGCAGCGCGTTCTTCGGAGTGAACAGGGCCCATGTGGTCACGTTGCTGCCGTTGCGCGGAAGCGTGACGCGGCTCTTGCGCACGATGAAGCGCTTGTCGGCGAACCAGGCGAAGTCATGCACGCGGTCCTGCACGTAGCGGATGGTCTTGGTTCGCGCGCTGGATGCCGGGAAGACATTGAGTTTAGAGCGCTGCTTGTGCATCTTGAAACTCTCCGACTCAGCGTAGGGCGTGGCTGCGAGCGAGTCCATCCGAGCACGCTCAGCGGCACTCTCCAACAAACCTGTTGCGCCCACCACGTAATTCTCGGGGAGCGTGATGCTCACATCGAAGCTGCCGAACTCGCTGTAGAACTCCCCGAGGGTGAGGTAGGGCATGGCGTGCCAGCCCGTGGCGTCGAACACCGCCGGCTTCGGGTACCACTGCGTGATGTAATAGGCCTGGCCGGTGTGGCCCAGGCGCGAGAACCTGCCATCGGGGACCTTCACGCGGAAGGGCGTGCTCACCCGCACCGCACCTCCAGGCAGCACAGGCGTTGGGAGCTTCACCCAGGCGATGTCGATGTGCTCGGTGTGATGGCCCCATTGCGTTTTCGCGCCATCCACGTGGAAATCGAGGCTGTCGATGAAGCCGCGCTCCTCGGCCTTGGCGAAATGCAAGGAGAGGTCGCCGGTGCGGTCCAGCTGCTTGCACAGCGCGGTGCCGCGATCCTTGTACGCGTTGGGCCAGAGGTGGAGCCAGAGGGTATCGAGCGCCACCGGCGCGTTGTTGCGGTACACGAACTCCTCCTGGGCATGCAGCTCGTGGCGCTCATCGTCGAGGCGCACGCTGATGGTGTAATCCACCTGTTGCTGGAAGTAGTCCTGTGCATGAAGCGCGGCCGGGGCGGCGGCCAGGACCAGGAATGCGGCTTTCATGCTGCGATAGTACAGGCGGGCGGCTGAAGGCCAAGCCCTTGCTCCACGACCGGTTCCTGGGCCGGACGGGCCGCTGGTTGCCAAGGCATGTTAAGTCATCGGTCCAGCGGCAACCACCAGCATTGGCGCGGCGTCTAGCCTTTGAAACGCCTCTTACCATGGCATCCTTGATCAAACGGACCCCGCCCCTGATGCTGGTTACCGGCATCTACCTGGTGCTGGTGGCCTTCGCCATCATCGCCTTCGGCACCCGCATCTGACCTCGACCGCTCAGTTGTGGCGAGCTAGCGCCTGTGCCAGTTCCTCGTTGCCCAGCCATCCGCGCTGATCGCTGCTGTGCTCCTTCTTCAGCCTCAAGGCGAAGTACATCTGCACCTCCCCCTTGCCTTTCACCTTGATGGGTCCGCGCGGAATCACATCCACGTAGGCCATCACCTGCGCGTACACCGGCCCGCTGATGTTGATCCGGCCGGCATCGCTGTTGGCCTCCATGCGGCTGGCCAGGTTCACGGTGTCGCCCCAGATGTCGTAGGCGAACTTGCGCGTGCCCACCACGCCAGCCACCACCGGACCGCTGTGCAGGCCGATGCGGATGGGCCACTCCTGCACGCCCTTGGCGCGGCGCTCGGCGTTGCTGCGCTCCACGGCATCGAGCA
>CAZFBP010000114.1:0-9537 GCA_964517255.1 uncultured Chryseobacterium sp. | reverse complement strand
CATACCAGTCGTCCGCGTTGATCAGCGCCACCCACTCGCCGGTGCAGAGCGCCACGCCCTTGTTCATGGCATCGTAGATCCCCTTGTCCTTCTCGCTCACCCAATGCGCTAGGCGGTCGTCGTAGCGTCGGATCAAATCAAGCGTGCCATCGCTGCTGCCGCCATCGACGATGATGTATTCGATGCTCGGGTACGATTGCGCCTGCACACTCTGGATGGTGCGCTCGAGCGTAGCGGCACCGTTGTACACAACCGTGACGATGCTCACCAAGGGCGCCTCGGGCGACCCACTCGGCGCCCGGCCCGCTGCCCGCTGCCCGCCTGTCAATTGCACAGCGGCAAATCTTCGGAACGGCGCCCCTCAGCCAACGATCGTTCATCCACGATGATGCACGAGGCTATCAACAAGCTGCGGGTTGAAGGATTAGCGCGAAGGCGGGACCTCAACCCTCAGCCCGTGGTCAACCCCAACCTCTCAACCTTCCAAAGCCCTCGCCTGTAACTTCATCCTCGCAAACCCGTCCCATCTCCGATCGCCGGTCCTCGCCGATGACCATCGCCGAATACAACGCCGCCGTGGATGCCCTTGCCGATGGCCTCTACCGCTTCGCCTTGAAGCACCAGCGCGACCGCGACCTGGCCAAGGACACGGTGCAGGAGAGCTTCGCGCGGCTCTGGGCCAAGGTGGATCAGGTGGACGGCACGAAGGCCAAAAGCTACCTCTTCACCACCGCGCACCATGTGATCGTGGACGAGGCGCGCAAGGGCATGCGCGTGCGCCGCATGGAAGAGCACCACGAGGGCCTTCGGCACACCAGTCAATCACCCCCCGACCTGAAAGAGGTGCTGGATGCCGCGCTGGCCACTTTGCCGGCGATCCAGCGCAGCGTGGTGCTGCTGCGCGACCTGGAGGGCTATGCCTACGAGGAGATCGCCGAGCTCACGGGCCTCAACCTGCCGCAAGTGAAGGTGTACATCTACCGCGGCCGCTCGGCTTTGAAGGACTACATCGGCCAACTCGACGCCGTGGTATGAAGCAGCGCATCAACCCTGGCAATTACGAGGCGTGGCTGCTGGACCGGCTCGAAGGGCGCTTGTCGCCCCATGAGGAGCGCGAGCTGCACGCCTTCCTCCTGGCCCACCCGCATCTGGATCCCGGCGCCGATGAGCTTCCAACCGTGGGCCCTGCGGCCGGCGCGCTAAAGCCATCCGAGAAGCAACTGCTGAAGCGCGAGCTGCCTCCGCACGGCGCGGTGACCGAGCGCAACCTCACCGATTTCATCATCGCGCGGCACGAGGGCGACCTCTCCCCGGAGCAGGATGAAGCATTGGGCGTATTCCTCCGCGCGCATCCGGAGCATGCGCGAACGGAGCGGCTCATTATTGCCGCGCGCGCGCCGAGGGGCCCCGTGTCATTCGGCGACCGATCCGCATTGCACCGCGCACTTCCGCCAACGGGCCATCCTTCCATGGCCCACCTCGACGATTTCCTGGTGGCCCGAATGGAAGGCGACTTGAGCGCGGAGCAGGAACGCGCGCTCGAAGCGATCATCGCCACGGATGAAGGCGCTCGCAGGCAATGGACGACGATGCAGGCCACCCGCATTCCGGCGGATGCGATCGCATTCCCGCACAAGGATGCGATGAAGCGGAGCGCCAAGGTGATCCCCATCGCGCGTGGCGTTTGGGTAAGGCGCATGGCGGCCGCCGCAGCGGTGCTGCTCCTGATCGGCATTGGCTGGTGGTGGCTGCGCGGCCCTTCGGCAAGCGAAGAGCGCTATGCCCGTCAAGATCCAGCACCCGCGCCGAAATTGGAGGCGCTGACGGATGAGCAGCCGATCAGCGACAAGAAGGAGCCGGGTTCAGGGCCCAGCAACCATGGGGCGCGGCCGAGGCCCGAAGCCCCCCGTTTTCCTGGCAGCAAGACGCCCATTGGCATAGCGGACAGCGCTTCGCACGTTCCTGCGCCCGCGCCGCTCGATGCTGTGCCAGCGCCCGTTGAGTTGCCCGTCGCGCAAGAGCAATCCGCACCGGCGGACACTGCGCGCAACGCCGCCCCGCCGCCCGGTTCACGGCCGGATGTCCACGAGCCCGTGGCGGTCGATGCGGCGCCGCATCACGCCGAGCAAGTGGAGGCGCGCGTCGTTCCAAGCGTCAGGCAGGCACTCACTGGCGCCGTGCGCGAGCGCGTGCTCAATCGCCCCGCCGACCATCAGCGCGCGCTCGACGACCGTGATGCCGAAGCAGCGGCCGATCGCGCCGTGCGAGCCCTTGCGGGCGAGCACGCGGGCTTCGCCCTCGCGCGTGATGCGCAGGGCAAGCGCCGGGGATTCAAGCTGAAGCTGGGCAGGCACATGGCCGTGAGCGCCCGGCGCTGAGCATCGCGTCAACCGCTCATCCGCGTCGTCGCTCCGCTCATCATCCAACGCAGGTATCTCTGTAACGTCCACGGGGCCATCGCCGTCAGATGCGCAACAAACACCACCGCCATGAGAACCCGCATCACCCGTTACCTGCTCGTCGTCGCATCCGTGCTCACGTTAGGGTACACACGCGCCGCCGAACCCGTCACGCTGAACAAGCCTACCAATGCCACCGTGCTCGACCGCGCGCTGGACCGCGCCCTGAGCCGCCACCTCACCTACCCCTGGCTGGAGAGGGGCGACATGAACGGCAAGGTGCTCGTGAGCTTCAACATCGACACGGAGGGCAAGGTGAAGGTGATCAACTGCACCAGCAGCAACGAACAGCTCCGGGCCTACGTGCTGCGCAAGCTGGCCCGCATCGATATCGGCAGCAATCCCGACGGCATGTGGAAGACCACGCACATGGTGATTGACTTCCATCCGGAGCGGGTCGGCTGAGCTGCCAGACCTACGGCGCACCGGTATGCACCGGCACGGCCTCGCGGGAGCGGGGCCGTTCGCTTTTCAGGCAGCTGTAACTCCTTCCTGGCCTCACCGTCCCACGATCATGAACGGCACACCCATGAGAACCTCGCTCGCATTGTTCGCATTGATGGCGATCGCGCCCGCCGCGCTGGCGCAGGCCGATACCACTCGATCAGCAGCCGACTCCACGCATATCCAGGCGCTCCAGGTGCGCGTGACGGCGGCCGAGGGGCTGGCCGTGCGCATGAAAGAGGATGGCGAGGATGCCGACGAGGGCGACTTCAGTTTCGACACCAAGTACAAGCGCGTGCTGCTGCAGGTGAAGAACAAGCCGTGGACATCGGTCGAGGACAGCATCGCGCAGCGGATCAGGGATGCGCGCCGCTCGCGGCGGAACGTCTTCACCAATTGGGCGGGCATCGATGGGGGCGTGAACTTCCTCACCGGCCCCGATGGCGATGCCGACCTGGATGCCCGCGCCGATTTCATGCAACTGGATCATGGCCGCTCGCGCTTCCTGAGCATCAACTTCATGGAGCAGAAGATCGAGTTCGGCACGCACCACGCTGGGCTGCTCACGGGTTTGGGCTGGGAGTTCGTGAACTACCATCTGAAGAGCAACGTGCTCCTGGCGCAGCAGGGCGACAGCGTCTTTGGCGTGCCCGTGGAGGACCCGCGCATCGACAAGAACAAATTACGCATGATGGGTTTCCGCATGCCGCTGATGCTCGAGTTCAACACCAGGCGCTCGCCCTTGCCCGCCGCGGCCGACTTCACCGCCATGAAGGCCGACACCACCGGGGCCATGGCCAAGCGCTTCCGCGCTTCGCGGCGCCACAACGTCAACCTCGCCTTCGGCGTGGTGGGCAGCTGGTACTTCGATACCACGTACAAGCAGCGCTACGAAGTTGACGGCAAGACCGTGCAGGACCGCGACAAGGGTGATTTCAACCTGCTGCCCTACCGACTGGCCGCCGCTGCCCGCATCGGTTACGGCAAGTTCACCGTCTTCGCCGAGCGCTCGCTCACGCCCTTGTTCCGTGAAGGCCAGGGCCCGGATCTCACGCCATGGAACGTGGGCATCCAACTCGCCGGCTTCAACTAGAACAGCAGGCCGCCCTGCCGGTTGGGAGTTGCGCCTACATTCGCGCTCCGCAAAACCGACCAGCCATGGGCCGCATCTTCGAGAAGCGCAAGCACAAGATCTTCGCGCGCAACGCCAAGCTCAGCAAGCTCTTCACGCGCATCGGCAAGGAGATCGCCATGGCCGTGAAGGCCGGAGGGCCCAATCCGGAGGCCAACAGCCGCCTGAAGGTGGCCATCCAGAACGCGCGGGGCATGAACATGCCCAAGGACAACATCGACCGTGCGATCAAGAAGGCCGCCGGCGGCGAGGAGGCCGATTTCGCCGAAGTGACCTACGAGGGCTACGCGCCCGGCGGCGTGGCCGTCTTCGTGGAGGCCGCCACCAACAACACCACGCGCACCGTGGCCAACGTGCGAAGCTTCTTCTCCAAGTGCGGCGCCAACATGGGCACCAGCGGGTCGCTCGCGCACATCTTCGAGCGCAAGGCCGAGTTCGTGATCGAGAACGCCGCACTCAAGGGCCGCGATGCCGATGAGTTCGAGATGGAGGTGATCGATGGCGGCGCCGACGATGTGGTCCGCGACGACGAGGGCTTCATCGTCTATGCGCCCTTCGCCTCCTTCGGCCCCATGCAGCAAAAGCTCGAAGCGCTGGGCGTGGAAGCGAAGAGCGCAGAGCTGAAGCGCTTCCCGCTGGTCACCTCACCCGCCGACATCACCACCGCGCGCGCCGTGCTCAAGCTCGTGGACATGCTCAACGAGGACGACGATGTGAGCGCCGTTTATCACAACATGGACCTCACCGAAGAGGTGGAGGCGGAGTTGGAATGAGGAATGCGCGAATGATCGCATGGGGGAATGAGCTCAGGAGCGTTTTCCCCCATGGGATCATTCACGCATCCGGCCTGATCGGGCTTATCGCGTCCTGAACCTGATCTGGTACCGCGTGCCTTCGGCGCCTCCTTCAACCGTCATGCGGCCGTTGAGCTGCTCCACCAGGCTCTCGATCAGCATGGTGCCGAGCGACTCGCCGTCGGATTGCAGCTTCTCCACCGGGATCCCCGTGCCGTCGTCGGCGTAGTGCAGATCGAAGGCGCCATCATCAGCGCGGTGGATGCTGAGTGACACGGCGCCGGCATCGCGGCCGTGGAAGGCGTGCTTGAATGAATTGGTGATCAACTCATTGAGCAGCAATCCGAGGGGCACCATGGTGTTCAGGCCGAAGGAGAGGCCCTGGTCGATGTCGGTGCTGCAGCGGATCCGGCCCTCCACGTCGTTCACGCGCACCAGTTCCGCGAAGAGCTCGTTGATGTAGAGGCCCACTTCCACCTGCGCCAGCTCATCGCCCTTGTAGAGCTTCTCGTGGATCAGCGCCATGCTGGTCACGCGGCTCTGGCTCTGCTCGAAGGCGGCCTGCAACCGCTCATCGGTGAACGATGCGGCCTGCAGGCGCAGCAGGCTGGCGATCACCTGCAGGTTGTTCTTCACCCGGTGGTGCATCTCCTTGATCAGCACGTTGATCCGCTGGTTGGCGCCCTCGAGCTTGTCCTTCTCGTCGGTCAGCGCGCGCGCCTGCTCATCGTCGCGCAGCCGCGCGGCCTTCAGGTTCTCCTTCATGCGCGCCAGGGCCAGGCCCAGTTGGTCCTGCGGCCCGCGCACGTTCACCGGCGCGTCATAATCGCCCTTGCCGATGGCGTCGGCGCTGCGGGCCAGCGAGCGCAGGTTGTCCACCATGCCATTGAAGGCGTTGGCCATCTCGCCGATCTCGTCGCCGGTGGTGGCGCGCACCTTCACGTCCACATCGCCCACGGCCATGGAGCGCGCCGCGCGGCCTACTTCGGCCACAGTGCCGCGCACGCCGCGCGTGATCAGGAAGCCCATGAGCGTCACGGCCGTGACCACGCCGATCAGCGCGGCCACCACCGTGAACAGGCGGATCTCCGCGTCCAGCGAGTTGGCCTCGGTGCTCTGCGTGATGAGCGCTAGCGAGCGCGCTTCCACTGCGCGCAGCTTCTCCAGCGCCTCCAGCGAGAGCTCCCACCATTCGCGCGGGGCGATGGCCAGGTCGGGCGAGCGGCGCAGCTTCACCGTGCCGATGAGCGAGCGCATGAAATTCACGTCCTCCCCGCGGAACACCTCCTGGTAGGCCTGCAGCACTTCGGGCGGCGCCTCGCGCTCGAAGAGGAGCATGTTGGTCTCATAGGCGCTCACCTGCTCGGAGAGCTCGGTCACGTCGGCCAGGCCGATGGGCCGCATGGCGTAGCCGATGGTGAGCTTGTCGCGCAGCACGCTCAGGGCCTCCTTGGCGCTGAGCAGGCGCTGGTGCGCGTAGAGGCGGTCCTTGGTGCCAGGGTCGAGCTGCAGTTTGCCGGAGCGCCCCAGCTCATCGAGCAGGGCCTGGTCCATGGCGCGGTAGGCCTGGCTCACGCTGGCGGCGTCGATGCGGCGGTCGCGCACGCGCTTGCGCAGCATGTGCAGCCCATCGAAGGGCCGCGTGGCCACGATGGCGGTGCTGGCCGGGTTGCCGGGCAGCTCCAGGGTCACCAGGGCGCCGTCGGTGCGCGCGTGCTGCAGGTCGAGCTTCTGCGGTAGCACGTTCATGCCCGCCAGGTAACCCACCGAGATGGCGCGCTCGCGCTGCAGTTCATGCACCACATTGGCATGCAGGCCGATCAAGCGCGTCTGTTGATCGATGTATTCCATCACATCAAGGCGCTTCAAGCTGCCGTCGATCTGCTTGCCGATCAGGAGCACCATGCCCACCACGGGCAGGCCCAGGGTCACCATGAATTTGGTGCGCACCGGCAGGTCAGCGAAGCGGAGCTTCATGTGGGCAAAGTAGGGAACGGTAGGGCGGCAACCGCGCGGCCCTGCCTGAATGCCCAACAGGCCTGCTTCTGACAGAAGGCTTGCATACGGGTGGAAAGTACTTGGCCCGCGCGCCCCTGCCGGGCGCCGGTTCCAGCGCCTTTGCGTATGCAGGGGCCGTCGCTCGCGCCACCCACACACCTGCACTGAACCCCTGGCACCTGGCCCAGTCGCTGTTGGCCAACAGCCCCTTGCAGCAAGAGGTGCTGGACATGGTGGAGAGCTTGCCCATTGATCCCTTCTACAAAGAGCTCGTTTATGGCGGGCAAAGCGGCGTGAGCATGCACACCCTCTACCAGGGCGAGATCGCGCACTTCGGCAAGCGCAAGAGCACGGCGCTGCACGATCTGGTGGCGCTGGCCCTGCAGGACAGCATCGCGGAGCGCCTGGACAGCGCACGCTGGGCAGCGATCGGCCTGAAGCTGCACGATGCGCAGGCGGAGCGCGTGGCTCTGCACTTGGCCAAAGGCGAACTGGACAGTGCGCACGTGGTGGTGGATAGCGCGCTGGCCGCCAACCCCGGCGATCCCTGGTTCGAGGTGCAGGACTTGGCGCTTGCTCTTATGGCGCAGGAGGCGGAATTGAGCGACGCCGATGGCAATGCGGTGAGCGCGCTGCAGGATATCGCCGGGAACGAGAAGGCCGGCGCCGGCGAGGCCCTGGCCTGGCTGATGATGCTGGGCACCGAGTACGATGAGGAGATCGTGCTGCCCGACCGCAACAAGGCGCGCAGGCCCAGGCCTGAGCGTACACGGACTTCCACCAGCCATCTGCTCGCTGCCTACCCCAACCCCAGCAACGGCCCGGTATATTTGGTGTACCATGTTCCTGACGGCGTGGCGCAAGCGGAGCTGAAAGTGCATGACACCCTTGGGCGTATGGTGATGCGGCAACAGATGGCGCCGAGACATGGTATTGTGGAACTGCTCCCTACCGACCTCTCAACGGGGATGCACGTGGCCGAACTACTCCTCGACGATGTGCGCGTGGCAACAACCAAGGTAGAGGTGATGCGCTGAATGAACATGCGGCTAAGAGCGACGTTGATCTTGGGTGTGGGCCTTCTATCAGAGGCCCACACCCAGGACATGTTCAATCGCCGGTACGACATGTTCGGCCAACTGCTGTCGCAGTCAGCAACAGCCGTTGAGGTGGTCACGGACACGACCTACTTGGCCTTCGTGAACAGTGCTTGGCAGGATAGCCTTTATTACAATCCGGTGGTGATGAGTTTGCTGTTGAATGGCAGCGGCGAAGTCATTGGTACCCACCGGGTGGAGCAGCTCTACCATTCATCTACTTCGGGGTGGGCGAATGGCTCCTTCCCACTAAGCAACGGAGGTGGATTCGGTGTTGGGGGCGGGAATTCTGCGCAGGATGGCACCAAGCGCCCGGTGCTTTATCTATTCGACGAAGAAGGCGCTCCCACCAGTTTCATCGAGTACGGCGCCGCCGGCGAGGAATGGATAGGCCGCCAAGGCAAGCAGACCCCCGATGGCGGCTACGTGATCTGCGGGGAGACCAGCAGCACCCCCAGCGTGGATGCCTTCGTGATCAAGACCGATGCGGACGGGGTGCAGGAGTGGGTGCAGACGTACGGAGGAACAGGGAACGATTACTCCATTGCGATCGATCGACATCCAGTTGGAGGCTGGTACATGGGAGGGCAGTATGGAACGGCTTTCGGGAATCCCGACATGTGGGTTCAAGCCCTGAACGATACGGGTGAGGTGGTTTGGAGCAGAGTGTGGGGCAGCCCATACCGGGATACGAACGCGCATTTGACAACGGCCTCTGATGGTCATGTGCTGGTCGGAAGCGGATGGGGCATGAGCAGTTCCAATACACAGTTTCGGTTGTATCTGGCCAAAGTCAGCTCTTCGGATGGTGAACTAATATGGTCTAGCACGTTTGGCGGCACAATGGTGAATACCACTTTTCTTGTAGTACAGGAGGTGGAACCAGCGGGCGACCTGGTTGCCGTTGGCCAAGCGACACCGCAAGGCGCCACAAGCGGAGTGTTGCTGCGCACTACGAGCGAGGGGGACAGTCTTTGGATGCGGTATTACCAGTACCACGATGCGCTTGTGACGAACGGCCAGGGACAGCTCCGCGACGTACAACCCACCCCCGACGGCGGCTTCATCGCCGTGGGCATGGCTTTCCCCGGCAATGGCTATACCCAGGATGTGTGGGTGATCAAGACCGACAGCATGGGCTGCTTGGAGCCGGGCTGCCATTTGATCCAAGGCATGGAGACGCAGATCACCAATTTGCGCGGCGCGCTCACGGTGGCGCCCAACCCGGTGGCGGCGGGCGGCGCAGTGCAGGTGGGCATCACCTTGCCGGAAGGCTTTGCGGTGCAAGGGCAACTGCGCATCACGGTAATCGATGCCAGCGGGCGGGTGGTGCAGGAGTTCCCGCTTTCCGGCGTAGCCGGTCCTCGCGAACGAAGTGAAGCGATCTTGTTGAGCCTTGTCCGCATTCACCTGCCTTCCGGCCTCTACCACCTCCATCTAAGCGATGCCACGCGCTGGATCAGCGGAGCGAAGCTCGTAGTGGAATAGCTTGTGCCATGCGATCATCGTCCGCTAACGAACGCAGGGTCCTCGAAGACGAGAGACCCTGCTGCGGTATAGGAGAATACCCCGCTGAGCACTGTCGATGGCGCCGACCGCAGCATGCTCGAGAG
>CAZFBP010000113.1:0-9552 GCA_964517255.1 uncultured Chryseobacterium sp. | reverse complement strand
GCTATACGTACGCCATGGACCTGCCCTTGTCCAGCGGCCAGATCTGGAGCCTTTCATACACCGAGGTGTACCGCAATGCCGCTGTCGTGAACCTCATCACACCGGACAACGTCGCCAATCACATCCACGCGCAGATCAACACCGTGCTGGCGCCGTGCAACGATTCACCGCAGTTCACCAATACCCCGATCCCATACGTGTGCGTCGGCCAGCCCGTGCAGTACAGCTATGGCGCGTATGACAGCGATGGCGATTCACTCTCCTACGAGTTGATCAGCGCCCTAGGGAGCAATGCGGTGCCGCTGGCCTATGTGTGGCCCAACTCCGCTTCGAGCCCCATTGCGGGCATCCAGATCAACGCGGCCACCGGTGCGCTCAACTTCACGCCGATGCTGTCCGGGAACTGGGTGGTGGTGGTGAAGGTCACGCAGTTCAATTCCAGCGGACAGGCCCTGGGCCATGTGATCCGCGACATGCAATTCGTGGTGTACGCCTGCACGAACGACCAGCCCGATCCCGATACCGGACTGATCGAGAACCTCTCAGGGGCGTGCATGCTCACGGGGCCACGCTCCATCGAGCTGTGCCAATCGGGCAGCTTCTGCTTCACCTTCGAGGTCACCGATCCCAACGCGGGCGATGCGCTCACGGCGGTGAGCAACGTCAGCGCTAATCTGCCGGGGGCCACCTTCTCGTGGACCGCGGGCAATCCAGGCACCGGGGTGGTGTGCTGGATCGCGCAACCGGGATTCACGGGCCTCTTCCCATTCATCGTGCAAGTATCCGATGGCGCGTGCCCGGTGCCCGGCGAGCAGACCTATGTGTTTGCCGTTTACGTGAGCCAATGGCTCCAAGCGGGCCTCGACGTGATCGATGAGAGCTGCGCGGGCCTTGGCAACGGCAGCGCAGCGGTGACCGTGGCCTCTGGCGAAGCACCGTACACGTATCAGTGGAGCACCGGGGCCACGGGCCCGGCCATGGCCGGTGGCGCAGGCAGCTACAGCCTGGTGCTGATCGACGCCAATGGCTGCACAACGCCGGTGGTCCCGTTCACCATCGGCACCACCACGCCGCCGGTTGCCCTGGCTGGGCCAGACCTGGCGCTTTGCGCCAGCCAGGCTTCGGTGCCACTCGCTGGCACGGTGCAGGAGGCCGTTACGGGCTCTTGGTCCGGTGGCACGGGCAGCTTCAGCGGCCAATGGCCTGCGGTGAGCTACATCCCCAGCAATGCGGACATCGCGCAAGGCGGAGTCGCGCTGACCCTTACCGCGTCCAGCAGCGGTGGCTGCCCACCGGCCACAGACACCATGCAGATCGACTTCGCCAGCCCCATCATCGGCGACTTGACGGTGACCCCGGTGAGCTGCGCGGGCGCGGCTGATGGAACGGCGCAATTCGCTCCGGATGCGCCTGGCCTTGGCTACGCATGGAACGATCCGGCGCAGCAGAGCGGCCCAATGGCAACCGGTCTCGCAGGCGGCGCTTATGCGCTCACCATCACCGATGCCTTCGGCTGCACGCGGCAGATCCAGTTTCAGGTGGACGAGCCTGCGGCCTTGGCGCTGCTGGGCTTGACCATGACGCCGGAGACCTGCGCCGGCATGGGCAGCGGCTCGCTGGCCCCGCAGGTGAGCGGTGGCACGCCACCATACAGCTACGCCTGGAGCAACGGCATCGAGGATCCGGTGCTCTTCGGCAGTGGCGGGGCTTACGCCGTGAGCATCAGCGATGCCAACGGCTGCCCGCCGATCACCGCGCAAGGCACCATCACCACGGCGAGCCTGCCGAACCAAGCCGATGCCGGCCCTGATCAATTCCTCTGCGCAGCAGCTGCACCGATCAGCTTGCAGGGATCCGTGGTGAATGCAACTGGCGGCGTGTGGAGCGGTGGCAGCGGAACCTTCACTGGGTCGGGCCTGGCCGTTTCCTATTCGCCCACAGCCGGTGAGATCGCCACGGGTGAAGTGACCTTGACGCTCACCACCACCGGCAACAGCGCCTGCCCACCAGGCACGGACTCGATGACCGTGCATCTGGGCGCGACGCTCTCGGCATTGAACCTCATCGCCACACCGATCACCTGCGCAGGCGCTGCGGATGGCGCGGCCAGCGTGCAACCTGTTCTCGCCGGATGCACCTATGAATGGATCGGACTCCCCGGAGAAATGGCACCCTCGGTTAGCGGACTGCAGGCCGGTAATTGGCCGGTTCACGTGATCGGTCCTGGAGGATGCGACACCCTGCTCATCGCGAGCATCATGGAGCCGCCGCCGCTGGATCTGTTCATCGCCACCTACGACGCGGCCTGCTTCGGCGACAGCACGGGCACCGCCACCGCCATGGTTGATGGCGGAACGCCCGCTTATATGGTGACGTGGAGCAACGGCCTGGACGCGCCCGAGGCGACCATGCTTCCGGCCGGACCCATCGGCGTGGTGGTGACCGATGCGAACGGCTGCACGGCCAGCGCGATGGGGCAGATCGGACAGGCCGCGCCGATGATGGCCTGGGTCAGCGTGCCCGACTCGGTCTGCGCTGGCGCATCGTTCACCCTTGCGGCCGGCGCCCAAGGCGGCAATGCCGGTTACACCTATGCCTGGTCGGGCCTCGGCAGTGGTGACAGCCTCACAGTCAGCCTCGGTGCCACGCAGACCGTGGTGATGCAGGCGCAGGATGTCTTCGGCTGCGTCGCCGCACCGATAAGCTTCACCATCGCGGTGCTCGATCTGAACGATGCCGCGCTAGCCATCACGGACGATACGCTGGTGTGCCCGGGCAGCAACGTGGCGCTCAGCGCGCAGGTGCTCGGCTATCCGGGCGCCACGAGCATCAGTTGGGCCGAGCTCGGCGTGGTGGGCAGCGGCCCGCACACGGTGCTCGCGCTGTCGGATACGGTGATCCACGTATTGGCAACCGACGCCTGCGGCGCGCAATTGATCGACAGCGTGATGATCGCGGTGGATGAATTGCCGGTGGTCGATTGGCCGCCGGTGATCGCGCAGGGCTGCGCTCCGCTCACCGTGCAGCTGCAACCGCCTGCGGGCACCGAGGGCATGTCGTTCCAATGGTTCTTGGGCGCGGCAGGCAGCACCAATGAACCTGCACCCACAGCGCAGTTCCCAGAGGGCCTGCACACCATCTCCCTGCTGATCACCACCGCGTACGGCTGCACGATGGCCACGCCGGCGCAAGGCAGCGTGGAGGCCTACCTGCCGCCGACTGCTGAATTCAGCACGGCTTCATGGACCCTCTGCACCAGCCAGGCGGAGGCCGGGTTCACCGATGAGAGCAGCGGCGCCGTGACGGGCTGGGAGTGGGATTTCGGCGATGGCGGCGGCAGCAGCGAACAGAATCCAGCGCACAGTTTCGGTGCCGCGGGCAACTATGTGATCACGCTCACGGTGGCCAATGCCCAAGGATGCACCAGTTCCGTCGCCCGGATGATCGAGGTGCTCGCCGACCACCAGATCGCCATCCCGAACGCCTTCACGCCGAACCCGGCAGGCCCCAACGGCGGCTACTGGAATCGGAACGACCTGAGCAACGATGTCTTCTTCCCGCTGGCATCCGACCTGAGCGAGTACGAGCTCGTCATCTTCAATCGTTGGGGCGAAGTGCTCTTCGAGAGCCGCGACCCCCGCATGGGATGGGATGGCTACCACCGCGACCGTCTCTGTCCCGCCGACGGGTACGTGTACCGCATCAACGCCACCTTCACCGATGGCCAGCGCCTGAGCCGCACCGGTCCTTTCACCCTGATCCGATGATGCGATACTGTTACCTGCTGCTGCTGGCAGCCTGTGCGTTGCGCCCTGCGCTCGTGCTTGGGCAGGACCCGCAATTCTCCCAATCGTACGCCGTGCCGCTCTATGTGGATCCCGCGCTCGCGGGGCACACGCCGCGTGAGCGCGCGGTGCTCAACTGCCGCCTGCAATGGCCGGGGCTCCATCCCGGCTTTGAGACCGTGATGGCCTCGTTCGACCGTGCCTCAAGAAAACAGCCCCATGGAATGGGCGCGTACGTGATGCAGGATCGCACCGCGGGCCTGAAGCGCACGGCACTGGGCGCGGCCTACAGCCACCATGTGCGCGTGAACCGACGCCTCACGGCGCGCGCCGGCCTGCAGCTCGGGCTCGGTGCATTGGGTCAGGCCCAGAGCTATCTCTTCGGCGATCAGTTGCTGCGCGACGATGCTCCCACCAGCGTGGAGACAGGCATCGTGCAGCGGCAACGCTGGTTCGATGCCGGGGCCGGGGCGCTGCTGCACGATGAGCGTAGCTGGGCGGGCCTGGCCGCGCATCACATTAACCGCCCTCGCGCCGGCCTGCGCATGGACCCGGAGGCGCGCATGCCCGTGCGCTGGACGGTGCATGGCGGGCATGCCCGGCCCTTGGACCGTATGCGGCTCGAACGAAGCACTTCGGTGCTCACCCTCGTGGCCCTCTACAAGCAGCAGGGCACCTGGAACCAGTTCGATGCCGGCGGCTACGTGCAGCATGGGAAGCTCACCGCAGGATGCTGGTACCGCGGGCTGCCGCTGCTGCGTAATGAGCCGCGCGGCACCAACGGCAGCGAATCGCTCGTGGCGCTCCTGGGCATCACCACGACGGGCGGCTTGCGCGTGGCGTACAGCTATGACATGACCTTGAGCCGTTTGGGGAATCGGCCCGGCGGCGCGCACGAGATCGCGCTGGTGCACGAATGGAGCCGGCGCCAGCCGGCCAAGCGCCACGCCATGGTGCCTTGCCCCAAGTTCTGATCGGCGATGATCGCGCCGTGCGCTGCCGTAACCGGCCGCGCCACGTCCCGTAGGGTTCGGCATGGCTCATCAAGCATCCGGCACTTCGCATGAGCATGTGCCACGCGAGCTGATGTGCCCCGGCCACGCGGCCTATTTCTACTTGGATCATGCGGACGTGGTGGATCAGGTCGCGCAGCAATCGCAAGCCGTGCTGCATCACGGGCATGCGGGCATCGTGATCGCATCGAATAGCACGCTGCAGGCCTTGGCGACGCATTGCTCCATGACCGCGCATCTGCTCTGGCAGGCGCGCGTGCAGGGGCGCCTGCAGCTGCTCGACGCCGAACTCTGCATCGGGCAGCTCACCGTGGCCGGCCCGGAAGCAGCGAGCCATTTCCGTGCGCTCCTGGCACAGCGCATCCAGCGGCTCGCCGGGCTCTTCGGCCAGGTGCACGTGTACTCCGAACTGGTGTCGATGCTCTGCGAGCGCAATGAGCACAACGCCGCCATGAGCCTGGAGGAGGCCTGGGTGGAACTGGCCCGCGAGCGCCGATACGACCTGATCTGCGGCTACTCGATGAACCTCTTCGAGCGCAGCGAGCACGCGCGCAAGGTGGAACGGCTGCGCTGCGCCCACGACCGTGTGATCCGGCGCTGACCGCCTCGCCGCGCGCGGCGTAACCCCGGTGCAGCGGTACCGTAGGGGAAGGCGAACAACAGGAACCATGCACGCACGCTCATCAACCACCAACGCACTGCGCTGCGCAATGGCTTGCACGGCACTCGCCCTCAGCGTGCTGCACGCCGCGGCGCAACTGGAATCCGGCAGCGCGGCGGCATCGCTGGAGCGGGAGGGCCAGAACCTGCCGCCGAACAGAAGTGCCTGCGATTTCCAGCGGATCACCGCCACCCGGAGCAACGACGCGGTGCAGGCCGAGTGGGGCATGCCCGTGCAGCCTGCCGGATCGGTGTACCACATTGAGCAGAGCGCCGATGGCCGCACCTGGGCCTTGTGCCATGTGCTCTCCATGGGTTCAGGGCCGCTGCGATCGGAAGAGCCGACCACCTTGCGGCTGCAGCCCCTGCCCGAGAGCGCCTTCATTCGCATCAAGCACCTCGTGGGTCGCCAGGCGCAATGCGCTTCGGAGGCCGTGGCCATCCTCAACGCCGAGCCCGCCCGCATCGTGCCTGCGGAGCCCGCCGAGCCGCTGCTGGTGCATGCACGGCCGTGATCGCCCACAGGACCCATAGAAACACCAAGGACCGACTACCATGAACCCCACACCGCGTCCTTTCAGGCTTCGCGCGCAGCGCTTCGTGGCGCTGGCCGTGCTCTGCGGCGCCGGCCTCGGCCTGGCCCACGCCCAAGAACTCGTGAACGGCGATTTCGAGGGCGGCGCATCGGGCTGGACCGGATGCACGTACGAGATCGGCGCATCCGATGCATACGGCGGGCCCAGCGAGGCGGAGCACGTGGCCGAGGTCGATGGCGGCCTCACCACCAGCCCTGACGACGACACCAGGCTCTGCCAGGTGATCTCGGGTTTCGTGCCGGGACAGCAGTACGCGCTGGGCTTCGAGTCCACGCGCCGCACCACGGGCTCGGCCCCGTCCACGGTCGCCGTCATCCTCACCGTCTCCGACAACGCCCTCACAGAGACGATCACGCGCACCGGGTCTTGGAACATGCAGGCCCAGGTATTCCAATTCACCGCCACGCAAGGAACCCATGCCATCGAGTTCAAGCCCGATTTCGAGGGCACCTACGGGATGGTCCTCGACAACATCACCATAGCGCCCGCGCAGCAATTGCCCGTGGAGCTGATCGCCTTCGATGCCGCGCCCATGCCGCACGGCGCGCGGTTGGCTTGGGCCACGGGGTCGGAACAGGGCAGCAACTGGTTCCGCGTGGAGCGCAGCACCGATGCGGCGCACTGGGAAGAGGTGGCCGCCTTGCCCGCCGCCGGCTACAGCAACAGCCCGCGCCACTACACCGTGAACGATGCCGACGCGCCCGTGGGCGACCTGTTGTACCGCTTGCGCATGGAAGATGCTGACGGCGGCTGGTCGCACTCCGCTGTGCGGCTGGTGCGGCTCGTGCCGGGCACCGTGGCGTGCTGGCCCAACCCCGCCACCCATGTGGTGCGCATCGCCGCGCCGCCAGAGGCGTTCGATATCGGCGTGGTGGATGGCGCGGGCCGCACGATGCGCGCCGAGCCCCGCCCTGCCGACGGCATCGTGGAATTGCGCGTGGAGGCCTTCGCGCCCGGCGCGTACCATGTGATCGATCACCGCACCGGCAGCCCTGTGGGCCGATTCCTCAAGCAGTGAGCGCGGCGCGCACGCTTTCAGAACAGCGACATGATCACGAGCAGGACGAAGAACACGATTGGCTTCCAGTGCTGCTTCAACTGAACCATAGGATGATGTTCGCGTGGAATCGGCGGGGAAGGAACTTCCGTCGCGCAGAGCAGAAACATGACAGCGGGCATGATCGGGGCCATCCTGCAGGGGCCTCTGCCTTCGCAATTGCCCGGCTCCAGGAATCCAGATCAACCCGCTCATGCGCGATAGAAGGAGGATCGGGATCTGAACCCGTGATTGACCAGGCCAAATGGTAGAACGCACGATTGAACTCGAGACCGAGCACGCCTGGCTGCAGCGCACGGGCCCGCTGGTGGTGCAGCGCTGGAAGCCCGGCATCACGCTCGATGTGACCACCGTCCGCGGCACCATGCTGGTGCGCCACGCCTGCTTCGGCGACCAGCGCTATGCTGCGATCGTCGTGGTGCCCGAAGGCACCGGCTACGCCATGAGCTTCCTGGAGACCGACCATTACCAAGGCACCCGCGCCGTGGAGTCCATCATCGCCATGGCTAACGTGGTGGAGGAGGAGGAACTGCGCGCCGTGGTCTCGCTCTATTACGCGCAGCACCCTCCCGCTTACCTCCACGGAGTATTCGCCACCCTGGCCGAGGCCCAGGCCTGGGTGGCGCAGCGCCTGGCCGCCGTCGCCGCATAGCCAGCGGATCCGCCTCTCACGGCACGGTGCACGCGCAGGGCGCGCGAACGCGCGGGGCAAGCACTTGTGCCGGATGGACGCAACCCGGTACATTGCCGGTCATGCAGCCCCAGGCCGTTGAGACCTCGCTCGCCACGGTGGAGCGCGGAGAGGATGGCCTGATCCGCATCCGGGTGCGGCTCGGCGCAAGGCTCACCGTTTCCGGTTTCGCTGAGATCCTGCAGGCGCGCAAGGCCCTGGCGCAGCACGGGCCCGCCGGCGTGATCGCCACCGTGCCCGATGATATCGACTTCGACCTCGCCATCCTCAGCGTGGACCATTACGCGGGCATCGATGCCCGCGCGTTCACCCAGGCCTTCGCCATCGTGTCGCAGGCCGAGCTGCACCAGCGGCTGTGCGCCATCTACAACGGCTACTTCAAGCCGGGCTTCCCGATTAGGATCTTCGCCGATGAGGCCGAAGCGCGCGCCTGGGTGATGGGGCACGGGCCACGGACGGTTGCTGAGTAGGTGCGCTGCGCGCCGTCCTCGCCGCACGCCCTACTCCTTCACCACCCCCAGGCGCACCGCATCGCGCTCGCCCAGCTCCAGCACATAGCGTCCGCTGCGGAGGCCACGCAGGTCGATGCGCGCGGTGCTGCGTTGCAATATGCCCTGCCACACGGCGCGGCCCGTGGCATCGAGCAGGCGCGCGGGGGTGGTCTCGAGCAGGCCCGCCACCAGCACCTCCTCCGTGGCTGGTTGCGGGAAGATGCGCAAGCCACGCACGGCGGCATCCACCACGCCCACCGTGCCGAAGTACACCGGCAGGCTCTGGCTGTGACAGCCGTTGGCGTCGGTGATCACCACGCTGTAGTTGCCGTTCACCAGCGGAGCCCACTCTTGATCCGTGGCGCCGGCGACCGCATCGCCATCCAGGTACCACTGGTAGCCGCTGGCCGGTGTGCTGCTCACCGTCATGCCGGTGTTGGTCACCGTGGGCGCGGATGGCGGCGGGTTCACCTCGATGGTCACCGTGGTGCTGTTCTGGCAGCCGTAGCCATCGGTGCCGTTCACCGTCCATGTGAAATCGCTGGTGGGCCACACGTTGACCGATGCGCCGATGGTGCCGCTGATGAAGAGGTTCGGGTTCCACGAATACAACTGCGCGCCCACGGCGATGATGTTGGCCGTATCGCCCAGGCAAATGGTGTTGTTGCCCGCCGAGGCCTGCACGTTGGGCAGTTCATGCACCGTGAGGATCATGAAGTCGCTGGCCTGGCAGCCGTTCGCATCGGTCGCCAGCACGGTGTACACCGTGGTCTCGGCGGGGCTGGCCTGCGGGTTGGCGATGCTGGCGTTGCTCAGGTCATCGGGCGGGAACCACTGGTAGCTGGTGCCGCCGCCGGCCTGCAGGCCCTCGGACTCCCCGGCGCACATATCCTCATCCACGCCCGCATTCGCCAAGGGCAGGTTGAAGACGGTGATGTAGTCCGGCATCAGCAGCGTGTCCAGGCCATCCACGGTCTCCACGATCAGGGTCACATCGAAGCTGCCGCTGCCGGGGTATTGCACCGTGGGATTCTGCTGCGCGCTGGTGCCGGGCACGCCGCCTTCGAAGGTCCACGCGTAGCTGCTGGGCGTGTTGATGCTCGCATCGGTGAAATCGATGGTGCTGCCCGGGCACACGCCTGTATCATCCGCGCTGAAATTGGCTGCATGCGCGGTGTAGCTCAGGGTGAGGCCGTTCACGTTCGGGTCGCTGCTGAAGGCGCAGCCCATGCCCGCCACGCAATTGTCCGATGCGCGCA
>CAZFBP010000112.1:0-9554 GCA_964517255.1 uncultured Chryseobacterium sp. | reverse complement strand
CCGTACACGCCCACGATGAAGGTGAGGGGGATGAAGATGGTGCTGATGATGGTGAGCAGTTTCATCACCTGGGTCATGCGCAGGTTCTGGCCGGCGTGGTAGGTGTTCTCCACGCTCAGCAGCATCTCGCGGAAGGTGCCAATGGTCTCGGCGATGTACACCGTGTGGTCCTGCAGGTCGTTGATGTAGCGGCGCGTGCTCTTCTCGATGAGCTCGCTCTGGATGGTGTTGAGTCGGCCGGCCACCTCGCGCATGGGCGTCACGTAGCGGTTCACGGTGATGAGCAGGCCGCGCAGCTCCTGGATGGTGTGCAGGTCCTCGTTGCCGGGGCGAGTGGTCACCTTGCGTTCCAGCTTCTCGATGCGCTGGCCCAAGTGCTCCACGATGGCGAAGTACTCATCCACGATCACGTCGAGCAGGGCGTAGAGGAGGTAGTCGCTGCCGCAGCGGCGCACGCGGCCCAGATCCTTGCGGATGCGCTCGCGGATGGGGTCGAGCACATCGCCGGGCGTTTCCTGGAAGGAGATCACCAGGCCCTTGCGCAGCACGAAGCAGATCTGCTCCTGCTGGATTCCGCCGGTGTCCTCATCGAGGCCGAGCATGCGGCTCACCACGAACAGGCAGTCGCTGTACTCCTCCACCTTGGGCCGGTGGTCGGTGTTGAGGATGTCCTCGAGCAGCAGCGTGTGCAGGTTGAAGCGCTCGCCGATGTGCGCCAGCATGCGCTCGCTGTTGAGCCCGTCGATGTTGAGCCAGCTGGTGAGTCCCGGCCCGGCTTCAGCGAACTCATCGACGGTCTTGAGCTTCTTCTCGCTCACCTCGTGCTGGTTGTAGGTGAAGAGCTCGATGAGCGCGGGCCGCGTAAGGTCGTCGTCGCCCACGTGCACCAAGGTGCCGGGCGGAAGGCCGGCCTTGCCTGCTCGTGTCCGGACCTTCTTCATGATTGCGCGATGGCGACGGGGCCCGCGACATGCACGGTGCGCTGCGGATAGGGGATCACGACGCCCTCGCGGTCGAAGCGCAGCTTGATCGCGCGGTTCAGGTCGTAGCGCATTTGGCGCGCGGTGAGGGGGTCCCTGGCCCACACGCTTGCGCGCAGCAGCAGGTCGCTCTCCTGGATGCGCACCAGGCGCACGAGCACCTTGGACAGGCCGCGACGGGCCTCATCCGGCGTGCGCTTGTCCAGGCAGTCCGCATGCGCCTCGCATTCCTCGCGCATGCAGGCCAGGGCCTTGTCGAGGTCGCTCTCGTAGCTCACGCCGATCTCGATGCACTCGCAGGTGGCCTCGTCACCGATGGAGCTGTTCACGATCACTTCATCGCTGATCACGGCGTTGGGGATGATCACGCGGCGATTCTCGAAGGTGAGGATCACCGTATGGCGCAGGGTGATGTCCTCCACGGTGCCCGTGTGCGTGTCGCCCACCTGGATCAGGTCGCCCACGCGGAAGGGCTTGAAGCTGACGATGAAGATGCCGCTGATGATGTTGCTGAAGGCGCGCTGCGTGGCCAGGCCCAGGATGGCCACCAGGATGCCGGCGCCGGCGAAGAGCGTGACGGCGAGGTGCTTGAACGAAGGGACGATGTAGATGATCGAAGCGGCCGCGAGCAGCGTGACGATGAAGCGCGTGGCATTGCGGAAGAAGCGGTAGCGGGTGCGGTCCTCGAAGCCCTGGGAGCTGCGCAAGTACACGCGGCGCAGCAGCTTGCGGATGAGGCGCTCGGCCACGAAGGCGCCTGCGATCACCAGGAGCACTTGCAGCATGATCAGGGCGCTCACGCCCATCGAAGAGAAGAACTCCTTCATCGCGGCCGAAAGTAACGGGGCATGGTCTTCTCAGGCGCCGGTCAGCGAAACCGGCATGTCCGTCCCTCCGGCGATCTCCTTCGCATCTCGTCCATGCCGAAAGAGCTTCATGCCATTCCCTTCGAGGCGCATGCTGCCGCTGTTCACATGCAGCAGCGATCCCTCGCGCAGTCCCACCACGGGCATGTTCGGATGCACGGCGAGGAACTCGGCGATGCGCTGGTCACGGCTCTCACCGCCGTGGCCGGGGATCGTGGCCTCGGTGTAATGCGGATTGATCTGGAAAGGCACCAGGCCCAGGGCGCGCATGCTCGGCGGCTCCACGATGGGCATGTCGTTCGTCGTCATCACGGTGGGGCAGGCCACATTGCCGCCGGCGCTCCATCCCACGTAGGGCATGCCGCCGCGCACCTTCTCGCCGATGGCCCGGATCAGGTTCAAGCGGTACAGCGCGCGGATCAGTAAAAAGGTGTTGCCACCGCCCACGGCGACGGCATCAACGCTGTTCAACGCCTTCGCGGGATCCGCCTCGCGGTGCAGGCTTACGAGTTCCTTGTCCATCGCGCTGAACACCTCGGCCACCTTGTCGGCGTAGGCGTCGTATTGCGCCTCCACCGCTGCATAAGGCACGAAGGCGATGCGGTTGCGGCCTTCGAGGAAGGCGTGCGCATGGGCGCGCGGCCAGGTGAAGAAGGGCTCGCCCGGCATGGTGGAGTTGGAGATGAGCAGCAGTTGCATGGGGCGAAGGAAGGGAATGGCTGTCAGTTACCAGTTGTCAGGCCGGCTCAAGCAACTTCATTCCGGGTACCTGACAATGAACATCGGACAACTGACGAGCGCCAACCACGCCCTCACGGCACCACCTCGCCCTCCAGCACCAGTTCGAACTGGAAGGGCTCGCCATCGGTCTCGATGAACACCGCCCTGCGCAGCGCGCCTTCCTTCGCGCGGCCATTGAAGGTCACTTCGACCTCCGCGCTGGCGCCAGGCGGTATCGAAGCGGTGGGAAGCTCCGCCGTGGTGCAGCCGCAATCCACCTCGCTCTTCAGTAATTTCATGGGCGTGCTGCCGGTGTTGGTGAGCGCGTAGCTCACCTTGCGCTCTTCATCCTGCTTCAAGAGCCCGACGTTCTTCGAGATGCGCACCCCGAGTTGCGTCTGCTCACGGCTCTCCATGCCGATGCCCACCACTTCGATCCTGCGCTCGCGCATGGCCGCCACGCTGTGAACGCTCGCGCGCGTATCGCTCAACGCATCGCTCACGCCACTGGCTGAGCGCTCCTCGCCGAAGGGCAGTTCCTTCACGGTGAGCAGCGCACCGTTCGCTGCGGTGCCCTTGAGGTAAGGAAGGAAGCTGCCGTCATCAACCGCGCGCAAGTGGTTGCGCAGGCTCTCGATGCGGCGCATGCTGAGGTTGCGGTTGTAATCCGTACGGGCCAACGGACTGGCATGACCGCGCACTTCGAGCGTCACGCTGCGTCCTTCACCGAGCACGGCGCGGAGCACCTCTTCCAATTCGCCAAGGGCGTTCCAGCCGCCGTCCACCTCGTCCGCGAAGAAGCGATCGACGCCGGCGGAATCGGAGGTGGCGCTCGCGTACTCGCCGGTCAGCGCTTTGTAGCGCGCGTAGCACGCATCATAGGTCTGCGTGGTGGTGGTGGCCCAGCTGCGCGGCTCGGGATCGTCGTTGTGGAAGTAGAGCTTCAGCGGGAAGGCGCGCGCGAAGGCCACGAGCTTCGCCACCGGTGTCGCGGGCGCCATGGCGACGGCTTCTTCAGGATTCACCTGCGCAGGCGTCGTCACCTTGGGCACGGTGATGCGGTACAGGTCGTTGCAGCAGGTCTCGCCCTTGTTGGCGAAGGAGCCCTTGCGGTTGCTGGTGAACCAGAGCTCGCCGCGCTGCGGGTAATTCGCCGGGTACAAGTCGTTGGCGGGGCTGTTGATCGGCAGGCCAGCGTTCACCGGAGATCCGAACACATCGGCGCCCCAAGCGCTCCGGAAGATGTCGTAGCCGCCCAGGCCCGGATGGAAATCGCTGCTGAACCAGAGCGTGCGCGAGCCCTCCTCGTACCAAGGGCAGCGCTCGTTGCCGGGCGTGTTCACGAAGCGGTCGAGCGGGGAGAGGTTGCGCACCGTGCCGTCATGGAACTCGGCCTGCCAGAGGTCGAAGCCGCCCGCGCCGCCCTGGCGATCGCTGGCGAAGAGCAGCATCTCGCGCTCGTCCCACCAGGCGATCATGGGCTGCGTGCTGCTCGCTTTGTCGCCGATGCCCGGGAGCACGCGCGCTTCGCCGAAGCTGCCATCGGCATTGATGGGCGCGATGTGGATGCGGCAGACCGCTTCGCACCGCGTGAAGAGCGCCCAGCGGCCGTCGCGGCTCCAGGTGATGTTGGCGTTGTCGCCGGAAGCGTTCACCGGTCCTCTCAGGGCTTGCGGTTCCTTCTTGTCCGCGCGCATCAACGCCGAGCGGTAGGCGGCGGTGTCCTCCACCTCGCCCTGCTTGTTCAACTTGCCGCGCAGGCTGGCGAAATAGAGCAGCGAGTCAGGCCCGATGCGCGCGCCGAACTCGCTGTCGTAGGTGTTGATGGGCTGGGGCAGATGCTCGATCCGCGCCGCGCTGTCGGGCCGCATGATCACCGCGAGCCCGCATGCGATCAACGCGTTCTCGGCGCGCTTCGACAGGAACGATGACTTGTCCTTCTCCTTCTGCAGCACCTTGTTCCAGTTGCGCTCGGCGGCCTCGTACGCGCCGTTGCAGAGCTGCATCTCCGCGAGCCAGCGCATCGCTTCCTTGTAGGTGCGGCCCTGGTCCTTCTTCAGCACGCGCTCATAGAGCGCGGCGGCGCGGTCGTACTGGTGGCTCAAGCGGCACGCCTCGGCCTGCTTCCATTGCAGGCCCATGCGACCGCCATCGATCGCCAATGCGCCGTCGTAGAACCGCGTGGCGCCGTAGTGCTCGCCGCGCTCCATGGCGGCATCGCCCCAGCGCACCCATTGTTCGAGACTCTGCGCCGATGCTTCGCATGCGATGAACGCGGTCGCGCACAGGGCGATGGTCCGGGGCACCAGGCGTGACATCAGAATGGGCCTATCGGTCTTCATCCGTGGTTCATTCACAACTGCTCCGGACAGGCCTTGAAGCGCACAGGCACCGGAGGCCGTTTCCGCCAGATGCGGATGGCCGTGAACTCGATGGCGCCGCGATGCCGGCTCGCAGGCACCAGGGCGCTGGTGTTGATGTCGTAGCTCATGCCGAAGGTCCAGTCATCGCGCTCCAGCCCGGCGAAGACGAAGCCCGCATCGCGCGCGCGCAGGTGCAGTCCGGCCAGCAGCGCGCGCTTCAGGCCGTAGCGCTCCAGCAGGATGTAGCGGCCGTTCGCGCCCAGGTCGAGTTCCCGGAAGGTGCCTTGGGCCATCCAGCGCATCGCGGGCAGCACATCGATGTCGTCGGTGACGCGGAAGGAGAGGATCGCGTGCAGGTCGAAGCGGCGATCCAAGGCCACCGTTGGGCCGGGGAGGAAGCCCACGTTGGGAGCGGTGATGTTGTACAGGCCGATGCCCGCTTGCATCCATTGCCGAGGTGAACGCACGAAGCGGTACACGGCGCCGGCATGCAGATCGATGTGAACGAGGCCCGACCGCTGATAGGTCTCGCCGCTCGGCAGGCTCGGATCGTAGGTGATGCCGTTGAACTGCTGATCGTAGCTCAGCGCGCTCTGATCGATGGTGAGCGATGTGAAGCCGAACTGGCCGCCGAGCGTGAGGAAGTGGCGCTTGTCCGCGTCCACCGACCGTGTCCAGCTGCCACCGAGGCTGAGGTGGAACTGGTTCATGCGGCTGTCGCCCGCGCGATCATTGAAGAGCCAGGCGCCGAGGCCAAGTCCCTCCACGCCCTTGAAGTCGCGCACGTCGCCGCCCAGCGCGAAGGTGCGGTAGGGCACGGTGACCGATCGCCATTGCTGCCGGAACACGCCGTGCGCGCGGTAGTCTCCATCGAACTGGCCGATGCAGCCGGGATTGAGCCCCAGCGGCACGTTGAAGAATTGGGAGAAGTGTATGTCCTGCGCGTGAACGCATCCACCGATCAGCAGGACCGCGACCAGGAAGACCGATGCACGCCGATATATCATCTCACCAGCGTCACGTTGCCCTTGGTGAAGTACTCCTGCCCATCGATGCACCAGGCCTTCAGGTGGTACACGAAGACCGCCGGATCCGCCAGCCTGTCCTTGTATCGCCCGTTCCAGCCGCTCCTGGGGTCGGTGCTCTCGAAGACCAGTTCGCCCCAGCGGTCGAAGACCTTGAACTCCATGCGCGCGATATGGATGCCGCGCACGTAGAGCACGTCGTTCGTTCCATCGTCGTTCGGCGTGAAGGTGTTGGGCACGAAGATGTCCGGCTCCTCGCAGCGCAGCTCATGCACCTTCACGGTAACGGGCACTTCGCGCGTGCAGATGCCATCGCTCACGGTCACGGTGAAGGTGGTGGTCTCGTTCACCACCGCCGTGGGGTTGGCGATCGCCGGGTTGCTCACAAGTCCCGCCGGCTGCCACGAATAGGTGACCCCATTTCCTGGGGTGGCTTGCAGCTGCACCGTGCTGCCTGGAAGAACGAGGTCGGGCGTGGCCGTGGCGGTGACCGCGTTGCCGAAGAGCGGCGACACGCTCACGGTGACGGTGGTGCTCCACGTGCAGCCGCTCGGCGCGGTCACGCTCACGCCGTAAGTCGTTTGCTCCGTGGGCGCCACCAAGGCCGTGCTCGTTCCCTGCCCGCTGATGATGTCCTCCGTCGGCGACCATGCGATCGCGGAGCCCGGATCGGACCCGCTGAGGATCAAGCGCGCGGTATCGAGCGCGCAGATGCCTTGATCGCCGGAGACGCTGATGGCACCGAGCGAGATGGTGACGATCACGCTGTCGATCGAGACGCATGCCGAGCCGTTGCTCGCGCGCACATGGTAGGTGCCGCTCTGGGCTGGCGCGAGCGTGGCGGTGCTGTCGGAGAAGGAGGCATTGAGCAGATCGGTGAATTGCGCATTGCTGCTCCAGTGCCAGGTATTCGCCGTGCCGAAGCTGTTGGCCAAGAGGGTGAACGCTGCGAGCGGACCGCACACGAGCGTGTCGTTCATGACCTGGAGTTGAGGTCCCGCTGGCTCGATGGTCACGGTGGCCGTGGCGACATCCTGCCCGTTGCAGGTGATCGGGCTCGTGGCGGTGAGCGTCACGGTGTAGGTGCCGGGCAGCGCGTAGGCATGCGTCGGCGAGAAGGCAGTGGAGGTCTGCGAATCGCCGAAATCCCACAGATAACTGGTGGCACCGCTGCTGAGGTTGGTGAAGGCCACGCTCAAGGGCGCGCAGATCGTATCGGGCGCGAGGAATGCCGCGATGGTGAGCGGCGCATCGAAATCGAATTTGAGCACGCCGTTGTTGCAGCCGTTGCTGTTGTTGGTGGCGCTCCATGCTCCGGGCGTCGTGGGGAAATCGTCGTTGTTCTGGCAGCCGGCGCACACGCTCTGATAGACGCGCCCGCGCCGGTCGAAGCGGCTGGTGCCGCCATCCACGTGCTCGGGGCTCTGCGGGCCGCCGTAATAAGTGGCGTAGGTCAGCGCGTTCATGTCGATGTCGAAGACGGCGAGATAGAGGTCGTGGCCTGCGGTCGTCGGTTGGTGCGCGTCGGCGGTGACGGGCAATCCGGTGGTGGTGAGGCCGCCGCCCAATCCGCCGGCGCTGCTGCCCCATCCGCTCGTGTAGATCTTGTCGCACACGTCCACGAGGAAGGCGGTGGGCGAGATGTCCGGAGTTCCATCACCCGCGCCCACGCGCGAGCTGAGGAGCACGTTGCTCAGCTCCGGATCGAGCTTGGTGATGAACTGGCCGCCCGCCGGAATGTTGTACGGCGCATTCTGGATCAGCTGGCCGCTGGGCGCGTTGGTCTGCCCGAAGAGGAAGGCGTTGCCGCTCTGGTCCAGCTCGATGAAGTACGACTGGTCGTAGCCGCTGCTTCCATAGTAGGTGAGGCGCTCCCACGCGCTGCCATTCGCGCTGAGCCGCGCCGCGAAGGCATCGGCCGCGCCGCCATTATTGCTGCCCTGAACCGCGCTGGCGCTCGCGGGCAGATCGCTGCTCACCGTTCCGCCGCACACGTAGAGCCGGCCCTGCGCATCGAGCTCGCCGTTGTAGCAGGCATCGGGCGCGTTGCCGCCCAGGTAGCTCGCGTACTGCAACTGCGTGAGCTGCGGATTGAATCGCGCCACGTAGCCATCGTGGCTCCCGCCGCCGAAGGTGGCCTGCGCTGCTCCGGCCGTCGTGGGCATGTCCTGCGTCTGCGTGCAGCTCACCACCCACACGCGGCCCTGCGCGTCGAGCAGCGCTTCGCCGCGCACCTCATCGGCGTAGTTGAATTTCAGCCCCACGCCCGAATTCAATCCGTCGTTCGCCGTGCCGCCCAGGTAGGTGCTGCCGATGAGCGCGCTGCCATCGGCGCTGAGGCGCGCCACCACCATGTCCGACCCGCTGGGATAGGAGATGCCGAGGCCCGGCGGGGTGACGGTGGAGCCGCCCGCGAAGCTGTTGTCGTAGGTGATGGCGGGCGTCGGGAAATCCGTGGAGCCGGTGGTGCCCAGCAGTACGAGCTGGTCGTTGCCATCGACGATGAGGCTGTGCGGCATCTCATCGCCATTGCCGCCGAGGTAGGTGCTCCACACCAGGAAGGTGCCCGTGGTGTCGTACTTGGTGATCGCGATGTCCGTGCCGCCGTTCTGCTGGCCAGCGCCGCCGGCCCACTGCGTCTGGTAGGCGCCCGTGGTCACAGGGAACTGGTTGCCGAAGGCCGTGCTGCCGGCGTAGAGGAAGCCGAGCTGATCGAAGGTGGCGGTGTAGCCGAAGTTGTTGCTGAAGGAACCGGAGAAGGTGGCGAAGCGCAAGGTGGGATCGATGATGAGCGGGTGCTGCTTGTCGTAGTCGCCGGGCTTGAAGCCGACGACGCCGTTCTTCAACGTGTAGCGGCAATGCACCACGCGCCGTTGGCCATCGATCTCCTGGTAGGCGATGGGGATGCGCTCGGTCAACCGGCCCAACGAGGTGTGCACCACCAGCGCGGCGCCGCGCAATTCCACCTTGTCGGCGCCCTCGAATTCCACCTGGATCATGGCCGGGTCCGCTCCGGGGGCGATGATCAGGTCGTACTTCGCTCCGGAGCGCGCCGCGCGGAAGAGCGCGTCGCATCCGGGCGCCACTTCCTTCATGCGCACTTCAGCGAAGGCGCGCGCCCTGCCTTGCCAGCGCGCGGGATCGCTGCCGATGAGATAGTTGTGGTGGCCGGGCAGGAGCAAGGCCGGTTCAGCGCGCGTGGCCGATGTGGCGCTGGCGAAGCGCATGCGCACGGCGTGGCGATTGATCGTCTCAGGCGGCGTGATGCGCGTGTCCCCATGCGGTGCGGCGAGGGAGGCGGCATCGTACATATCGAAGGTGAGGGCGTCGTTCTCCATCCACAGCACCACGCCATTCAGTTCGGCCATGCACGTGGTTCGCGCGTCCCACTGCCCCTTGTTCTCGATGAAGCGTGTCTGACCGAGCAGCGCGCCGCAGACGAAGAGGCTGCAGAAGGTGTTGGCGAAGCGCTTGCTGGAGCTCACTGGGCGAAGGTACCGGCGCGCGTGCCGCTGGTCGATGCAATGGACGCTGCGAGCGCTGGCTTCGTTGTTTGTTGGCGCCAGTGGGTCGGTCGTAATACCGGCGCGGGTCGGCCCG
>CAZFBP010000111.1:897-9668 GCA_964517255.1 uncultured Chryseobacterium sp. | reverse complement strand
TACACCATCACTCAGCCGGGCAGCTACGACGTCACCCTGATCATCGACGCGGGCAACGGATGCGGGGCCGACACCGTGACCGTGGAGGACGCCGTGAGCGCCTTCGCGCAGCCCACCGCCAGCTTCACCATGCTGCCGGAAGTAATCACCACGCTTCAGCCGGTGGGCTTCTTCAGCAACACTACCACGGGCGCCAATGCGTATCAATGGCTCATCAACGAGCAGTTCATCTCCGAGGAGACGGATATGCAGCACGCCTTCCCCGCGCAGATCGGCGATGCCTACGGTGTGTGCCTGGTCGCTTACGCCAGCGCGCTCTGCGCCGACACGGTCTGCCGCACCATCACATTGGAGGATGGCATGGTGCTGTGGGTGCCCAACACGTTCACGCCGAACAGCGACGGCAAGAACGAGGGCTTCGTGCCCATCACGTACGGCATCACGAAGGACTTCTACCGCTTCGAGGTCTTCGACCGTTGGGGGCTGCGCGTCTTCGCCAGCGAGATTCCCGGCGAAGGATGGAGCGGCCGCATGCCCGATGGCAGCGAAGCGCCCATGGATGTGTATGTCTGGCAAGTGCGCGTGAAGGACGCATACAGCGGCGCGCGCGTGGAGCGCATCGGGCATGTGAACCTGCTGCGCTGACGCATCACTCGGAGCGGTTATCGCACGGCGGGCCCGCCTGCCGAAGGCCGGTATCTTCGCCGCGCCTTGAACGAGCGCCTCGTCATCATCCCCACGTACAACGAACGCGAGAACATCCGCGCCGTCATCGCGCATGTGCTGCGACTCGATCCGGCGTTCGACGTGCTCGTCGTGGATGACGGCTCGCCCGACGGCACGGCCGCGCTGGTGAAGGAGGCGCAAGGCGAAGCTCCTTCGCGGTTGCACCTTCTGGAACGAAGCGGCAAGCTTGGCCTCGGCACCGCGTACATCACTGGTTTCAAGTGGGCCCTGGAGCGCGGCTACGGCTACGTCTTCGAGATGGATGCCGACTTCTCCCACAACCCCGACGACCTCGTGCGCCTCTGGAAGGCATGCGCCGATGGCGCGGACATGAGCGTGGGCTCCCGTTACGTGAAGGGCGGCCGTGTGAAGGATTGGAGCTGGGACCGCATCGTGCTCAGCTATTGCGCATCAATCTACGTGCGCGCCGTGCTCTGGCTCGGCGTGCGCGACACCACGGCCGGCTTCGTGTGCTACACGCGCCGCGTGCTCGAAGCATTGCCGTTGGATGAGGTGCGCTTCATCGGCTACGCGTTCCAGATCGAGATGAAGTACCGTGTGAGGCGCCTGGGCTTCCGTATCGCCGAGGTGCCCATCACCTTCATTGATCGCGAGCTGGGCACCAGCAAGATGAACACGAGCATCTTCCGAGAGGCGATCCTAGGCGTGCTGCAGATGCGTTTCGGAGGATGGATCAAATGAAAGCACGATGAAGCGCTTCGTGATCCGTGATGCACGCGTGGTGAACGAGGGAAGGCTCTTCCCCGCTGACGTGCTGGTTGAAGGCGACCGCATCGCGCGCGTCGCGGAAGAAGGCATCGGAGCCATCGGAGCCGCGGAGGATGTTGATGCGCGGGGCCGTCACTTGCTCCCCGGCGCCATCGACGACCAGGTGCATTTCCGCGAGCCGGGCCTCACGCACAAGGAGGACATCGCGCACGGCAGCGCGGCCGCAGCGGCTGGCGGCATCACCAGCTTCATGGAAATGCCCAACACGGTGCCGCAGGCGCTCACACAGGAATTGCTGGAGGAGAAGTACCGCCTGGGCGCCGCCAGCAGCGTGGTGAATTACTCCTTCTACATGGGCTGCGGCGAGCGCAACATCGAAGAGGCGGTACGCACCGATCCGCGCACGGTCTGCGGCCTCAAGGCCTTCCTCGGCAGCAGCACCGGCGATATGGTGATCGCTGATGAGCGCGCGCTCGATGTGCTCTTCCAACGCGCTCACATGCTGCTCGCCATCCATGCCGAGGACGACCCCACGATCAAGCGCGAGCTGGAGCAGCGCGTCGCGCGATACGGGGACGACATCCCGATGGCGGAGCACCCGTTGATCCGCAGCGCCGAGGCCTGCTACACCAGCAGCAGCGCGGCTGTCGCTCGGGCCAGGGCTTTCGGTACACGATTGCACGTGCTGCACATCAGCACCGCCAAGGAGCTCGAGTTGTTCGAGACCGGTCCGCTGGAGAAGAAGCGCATCACCGCCGAGGCGTGCGTGCATCACCTCTGGTTCACCGATGCGGATTACGCGAGCAAGGGCGCGCTGATCAAATGGAACCCCGCCGTGAAGACCGCAGCCGACCGTGAGGGCATCCGCCGTGCGGTGAACGACGGCCGCATCGATGTGGTGGCCACCGACCATGCGCCGCACACGCTGCAGGAGAAAGCGCTGATGTACAAGCACTGCCCCAGCGGTGGCCCCTTGGTGCAGCACGCGCTGCCCGCCATGCTCGAGCTCGCGCGCGAGGGCGTGTTCACCTTGGAGCACGTGGTGGAGAAGATGTGCCACGCGCCCGCGCGCCTGTTCGGGATCGCCGAGCGCGGCTTCGTGCGCGAAGGCTGCAAGGCCGACCTCGTGCTTGTTGACCTCAACGCGCCGTGGACCGTGACGCGTGAGGGACTGGAGAGCAAGTGCGGCTGGTCGCCGTTCGAAGGACAGCGCTTCCATGCGCGCGTGCTGCGCACCTGGGTGAATGGCCGCACCGTGTATGCCCATGGCCACGTCGATCATGCCGTGCGCGGTGAACGCTTGCGCTTCGACCGATGAAGCGCGTTGCCTTCCTCCTGCCGGTCCTTCTCATGGCGTGCGAGGCGCGCGAGCCAAGGCCCGATGGCGTGCTCGACCGCGAGCGCTTCACCCGTGTGATGGTGGGCATGACCTTGATCGAGGCACGGCTCAGCCAGGAGATGATGACCACGCCGCCTGAGCCGCCGCCCATGGCGGCATACTACGAGGAGCTCTTCGCCCAGGAAGGAATCGATAGCGCGGCCTTCCGCCTGAGCTTCGATCACTATGCCGGGCGGCCGGATGAGATGAAGGCGATCCACGAGGACGTGGTGGAGCGCCTGCGCCGCATGAAGGACGGCGCTGATCAGCTGCCCTTGGCGAATGACACGACGTTGGCCACCGACTCCTCCAGCGTGCGGAACCGGTAGCCGATCAATGCGCGCGCCTTCTGGCTGGAATAGGCCCGTTGGCCCAAGGAAGTGCGCGCGGTGGCTTTCGTCACCAGCGGCGATGCGCCCGTGAGCCAGCCGCGCAGGCGTTCCGTGCGCCAGGCCAGGCCGAGCATCCAAGGCTTCGCTTCAGCGTATGGCACGGCATGGCCGAAGGCCTCTGCCATCAGCGTGAACAAGCGCTTGTAGCCGGCGTTCTCGCCCACCAGCAGGTATTGCTCGCCCGTTCGGCCCTGCTCCATGAGCGCCAGCATGCACGCCGAGACATCGCGCGCATCGACGAAGGCATTGGCGCCCGTGGTGTACCAGCGCGTGCCTTTCCGAAGCCGATCGACGATGGCCATGCTGCTTCGTCCGCTGTGCCCCGGGCCAAGTACCACGCACGGGTTCACGATCACCGCATCGAGCCCTTCTGCGATGCCACGCTGCACTTCCAGCTCAGCCCAGTGCTTGCTGCGCGAATAGTCGGAGACGCGATCGCCGTCCTGCCAGGGCAGCGCTTCATCGCCGATGGATCCGGGAGCCGGCGTGCCGATGGCGGCGGTGGAGCTCACATGGCAGAGCCGTATCACTCCAGCTTCCAGCGCGGCATTCACCACGTTGGCCGTGCCCTGCACGTTCACCCGGAGCATCGCGGTGCTCTTGCGCGGATCGAAGCTCACCAGCGCGGCCGCGTGATAGACATGCTCAATGCCCTGCATCGCATCGGCCAGCGCGGAAACGTCCATCACATCGCCTTCGACCCATTCGATGCGCGCGACGAGTTCACCCTGTCCGTAGTGCGAGAAGATGCGATCGACCATGGAGCGGTCCGATCCCGCGCGATGAAGGGCCCTCACGCTGCGGCCGGAGCGCAACAAATCGAGCAGCACATGCGCTCCTACGATGCCTGTTCCGCCGGTAATGAGGTTCACGATGAGCCGCCCAAGGGTCGAGGTGGCGGCGCGCGCAAGGTAGTTGGGGGCTTGGGCACCCTTCACTCGCCCTGGTGCCGCTTGCATTGCTCCCTGCGTTTCGTCAGTCGCGCGCGGCAATTCGTCGCGTTGATTTGCGCGACGAATGGAGTCCGCGTTCGATGGGCAGGCAAGTCGTTGTCCATCTGAAGCCGGGCTACCTTCGCGCCACGATCATGTCCACAATCCCTACGAAGACCAAGACCGTCGAGGAACGCCGCAACGTGGTCATCCTCTTCGCCGGCGATAGCGGAGACGGCATCCAGCTCACCGGGGCGCAGTTCACCGACAACAGCGCGCTGTTCGGAAACGATGTCAGCACCTTCCCGAACTTCCCGGCCGAGATCCGCGCGCCGCAGGGCAGCCTGGCGGGCGTGAGCGGGTTCCAGTTGCATTTCGGCAGCGTCGAGGTCTTCACCCCCGGCGATCAGTGCGATGTGCTGGTGGTGATGAATGCCGCCGCGCTGCGCAGCAACCTGCACAAGCTGAAGCCCGGAGGCACCGTCATCGCCAACAGTGATGGCTTCGACAAGAAAAGCCTGCGCCTGGCTGGTTACATCGACGTGGCCGATCCGCTCACCGATGGCACGCTGGAACAGTACACAGTGCACAGCATCGATGTGACCAAGATGACGCGCGCCGCCCTGGAGGGCGTCTCCTTGGGCATGAAGGAGAAGGACCGCTGCAAGAACATGTTCGTGCTCGGCTTCATCAACTGGATGTTCAATCGGGGGCTGGAGAACAGCGAGCGCTTCCTTCAGCACAAGTTCGCCAGGAAGCCGGACCTGATCGATGCCAATGCCCGTGCGCTGAAGGCCGGCTACAATTACGGGGAGACGAGCGAGACCTTCACCACCCGCTTCGAGGTGAAACCCGCGCCGATGCCCAAGGGCATCTACCGCAGCATCACCGGCAACCAGGGCGTGGCACTGGGTCTCATCGCCGCGGCGAGAAAGGCCGGGCTCGACCTCTTCTGCGGCAGCTATCCCATCACCCCGGCGAGCGAGATCCTCCATGAGCTCTCGCGGCACAAGAACTTCGGGGTGATCACCTTCCAGGCCGAGGATGAGATCGCCGCGATCGGGTCGGCCATTGGCGCCAGCTTCGGAGGAGCCTTGGGAATCACCACCAGCAGCGGGCCGGGCATCGCGCTGAAGACCGAGGCGATGGGGCTGGCCTTCATGCTGGAACTGCCGCTGGTGATCGTGAACGTGCAGCGCGGGGGGCCGAGCACCGGGCTGCCCACCAAGACCGAGCAGGCCGACCTTTGGCAGGCGGTGCATGGCCGCAACGGCGAAGCACCCATCCCGGTGATCGCCGCCAGCACGCCCATCGATTGCTTCGAGATGGCCTTCGAGGCCGTGCAGATCGCGTTGGAGCACATGACGCCGGTGATCCTGCTCACCGATGGTTACATCGCCAACGGTTCCGAGCCTTGGCGCTTCCCGCATTCGAAGGACCTGCCGGAGATCGCGCCCAAACGCATCAAGGAGCCGAACGATGGCGAACGCTTCCTGCCTTACCTGCGCGATGAGCGTGGCGTGCGCCCATGGGCCCTTCCTGGCCAAGCCGGACTGCAGCACCGCATCGGGGGCATCGAGAAGCAGGACAAGACCGGCAACATCAGCTACGAACCGATGAACCATGAGCTCATGGTGCGCCTGCGTGCGGAGAAAGTGGCACGCATCGCTGATCGCTTCAAGCCCATCAGGCTGGATAGCGGTCCTCCGGAAGGTGAGCTGTTGATCGTGGGCTGGGGAAGCACCTACGGCAGCATCCGCACGGCCGTGCTCGAATTGCAGGCCGAGGGCCGAAGCGTGGCGCACGTGCACCTGCGCCACCTCTTCCCGTTCAACAAAGGCCTCGGCCCGCTGTTGAAGAGGTACAAGCGCGTGCTGGTGCCGGAGATGAACACCGGCCAGTTGCGGCAGATGCTGCGCGCTGAGTTCCTCGTGGATGCCCAAGGATTGAACAAGGTCCAAGGCCTGCCGTTCACGAGCGCGGAGATCCGGGAAGCCGTGCTCAACGTGATGAACTCATGAGATTCCCGAATCGAGTGCATGGATGCGACGGCGCGATGGCGCCCGTTCGCGCTGGCATTCACGCGTACTCGCAATCGTTAACGATGCCAAGAGGATGACCGACACGAACGGAACGTTCACTGCTGAGAAGATCGGTTTCGCCTCCGATCAGGAGGTGCGCTGGTGCCCGGGATGCGGCGACTACAGCATCCTGAAGCAGGTGCAGACGCTGCTGGAGCAGAGCGGCAGGAAGAAGGAGGAAGTGGTCTTCATCAGCGGCATCGGCTGCAGCTCGCGCTTCCCGTACTACCTGGACACCTTCGGAATGCACAGCATCCACGGCCGTGCGCCGGCCATCGCCAGCGGCCTGCGCAGCGTGCGGCCCGAGCTGAGCGTGTGGGTCGTCACCGGCGATGGCGATGCCCTCAGCATCGGCGGCAACCACATCATCCACCTGCTGCGCCGCAACGTGGACCTGAACGTGCTGCTGTTCAACAACGAGATCTACGGACTGACCAAAGGGCAGTACTCGCCCACATCGCCGGAAGGGGCGGTGACGCGCAGCACGCCCATGGGCAGCACCGATCATCCGTTCAACCCGCTCGCGTTGGTGAAGGGCGCCGATGGCACCTTCATCGCCCGCAGCATGGACCGCGACCCGAAGCACATGCGCGAAGTGCTCGCACGCGCCGACGCGCATCGCGGCACCTCGCTCGTGGAGATCTATCAGAACTGCAACGTCTTCAACGATGGCGCTTTCGAGGTCTTCACGGAGAAGGCGAACAAGCCCACCAACACGCTCTTCGTGGAGCACGGCAAGCCCATGCTCTTCGCCAATGGCACCAAGGGCATTCGGTTGGAGGACCTGCGGCCGCGCGTGATCGACATCGGCGCCGACGTCTCGCCCAACGATTGCTGGATCCACGACGAGCGCGACAACTTCAAGGCATCGATCCTCGTTCGGCTATTCGATGACCCGCGTCCCGAAGGCGCGTTCCCTCGTCCCTTCGGTGTGTTCTATGTAGCCGACCGCCCCACGCACGAAGAGAAGCTGCAAGGGCAGGTGAAGCGCGCGAAGGAGGTGAAAGGAGTTGGTGATCTGGATGCGCTGCTCAAGGGCGAGCATACGTGGGTGATTAACTGACCTGGCCACCGGCTTCTAGCCGGTGCGCACTTTGTTTCACCTTCCAAGTGGCGATCCTGCCTTCTCTCCCATGCCCAATTACGTGCTCGAGGACCCCTTCTATGATGAGGACGTCCCTGCTGCAAGCACACGCCGTAACCTCTCGCATTGGAGCCAAGAGGGCAAGCTCTACTTCGTGAAATGGCACTCAAAGGCGGTGCAGGGTGATTTTACTTCGAGAAGTTGTAGCACTAGCGCCAAGCTCAATCATTTCGCTTGGTATTTGTTGATAAAGCGCATCTGCAAATCGCTGATAAACAGTGACTTGCTTCGTAATGACGAAATAAGATGATTGCAACCTGCTAAATCTGCATGGCTGCTTTTTGGGCTGCTTCGTTCACGGCCTGAATGCCTCTCAGGCCACGGTGATAGCTGTAGAGTGAGGTGGGCACGAAGCGAATCTCGAAGCCATCGATAATACGCGTGTCGAGTATCGTTCGCGTGGTAACAATGCCCCAAGGAACTTTATTGGCAGCAGCGAACCCCAACAGGCTCTTCAACGCACGAGGATGCTCGGTGATCCGGTCGCTCCATTTCACTTCGCACAGGCGCACCGGCTTCAATCGCGCATTGAGCCAGACCATGTCCACTTCGCCTTGAGTGCGCCCGTCCTTCCAGTTCGCGTAGTAAAGCTCTTGAGGCCTTGTGATGTCTTGCGCATAGACTGCTGTTTCTGCTAGCGCACCGAAGGCGTCTTCATCGCTGGGTGTTGCGCCGAACATGGCCGTGCGCAGACTCGGATTGGTGAGGTAGGCCTTGAACCCATGCTCGCGCTGGTAATGCTTGGCATTCATGTCGATGCGTTGCAAGCGCTTGATCAGGAATGCCGCTTCCAGGTATTCGAGGAAGCGGCGGATGGTAGAGCTATCGACACCGCTCTCCTTCGAGAGATTGGCGTAGGCGAACTCCTGCCCGGTGTTGAAGGCGACAACACTGAAGAAGCGGTTCAACTCCTGAACGTCTCGGATGCCATAGAGGCTTGGCAGGTCGCGCAACAGAACCTTGTCGATGATGTCCGTTCGGATGAACCGCCCAGGCTCGCGCTGCACTTCGGGATTGAATACCGCTTCCGGGTAGCCGCCATAAATGATGTATTGCACGAACTGCTCATTCAATGCGCGGATGTCAACCGTGTCGAAGAACTCGCGCTCTTCATCACCCCATTCACGGGTGGTTGGAATGATGAGGTCGTGCTTTCCGGTGAGCAGCAGGAATTCATGGAAGGTGAGCGGTGGCAGGATGAACTCCGTGAATCGCCCTGCGCCGCTTTCCTGGCTCTTGGTCTTTAATGCAGCAGCCGCGCTACCGCTGGCGATGAAGCGTGTGCGCGGGTACGTGTCAACCAGCACTTTCAGGTCGCGCTCCCAATCGTTCATGTATTGGATCTCATCGAAGATCACATAGCGCCCATCCCGCACCCGCTCCGGATCT
>CAZFBP010000111.1:0-887 GCA_964517255.1 uncultured Chryseobacterium sp. | reverse complement strand
TCGAAGATCACATGAAAGCCCGCAGGATCCTTGTCCTTGAGTGCCTGCCTGCAGATGCTGAACAGGTCGTCGAGCCGCATTCGGCTATACACGGGCTGATCCACAGAGATCAGGCAGATCTTCTTCGTCGCAACGCCATCGGCGATCAAGGATTTCACCGCCTGATGCAGCATGACGGTTTTCCCAACACGACGCGGACCCATCAGCACAACGGCCCGGCGAGTCTTGGACCGCACAAGCCGATAGAACGGATCGAAGAAGGCGCGGTGCTCCATCGTATGGAAATAGGGGTCCACGGCATTCGTTCGCCACCATGGATTCTCTACGCCAACACGATCTTGAATCTGCTGAGCACTTGGGCTTTGCAGAGATGACATGCCTCAAAAATACAGAATAATGCGAAATAAGGCATGCGGAAACAGTCTAAAATGACAGAGAATGAAATAAATGAAAGTGGAAGCTCTATAAGTAGCATAGGATGCTAATACAACGAGAAGCTGATAGGCACCTGTATCCTGCACGCCACCGGCCCGCTCGCATTCCTGCTCGGCTCCCAGCGCGGGAACTGGCGCACCACGCGCAGTGCCTCCGCATCGCATGCCGCTCCGCCGCTGCGCTCGATCGCATGATTCGTCGTGCGACCATCGGCCTCCACGATGAAGTTCACTACCACGCGCCCATCTCCGCCGGGATTCGTTGGCACTTTCATCCTTTCGCGCAGCCAGGCCCACATGGCTTCTTCGCCGCCGGGGTAACGTGCCGGGATGTCACCAGGGATTTTGGAAGGCTCAACCTCATCGCGGGCCTCCGCTGGCGCAGCCGATGTCGCGCACGGAAACACCACCGGCAGCAACTCCTGCCGCAACCGGGTGCGACCCGCGTTACGC
>CAZFBP010000110.1:0-9678 GCA_964517255.1 uncultured Chryseobacterium sp. | reverse complement strand
ATTTCGAGCCAAGTGGAGACCTTGCGGTGTACGGCCTGATTCCAGGCGAGAACGGTGAACCGACTTCCTATTGCGGAGGCCTCGTCGCCGAAGACAACGGGTCGGCTATTTGGGCTGGCGGTTTCAAGGGTGCGGCAATCGTTGGCGGCATTCCGCTCGACGGCCTCGCAGATTGGCAAGGGCTCTTCATGGAATTATCGCCACTGGCGGTCCCTGTCGCCATCGAGATCGCAACTTGCGCTTCGGGTTGCGGTTTCAGCGCCATGGACAAGGATGCAGGAACCGGCGAAGTCGCTCTCGGCGGATTCAGCAACGGCCCGGTGAGCTTTGGACAGCAGGAGCTTGCACCCCTAGGCCCAGCAAATGCATTCCTGGTCACCCGATCGGCCACCGCAACCATCGGCCCAGTAGTTGGGGTAGCGTATTCCTCCAACTACCTGGGTCATCATTGTTTTATACGTGAGCTCTGCGTCTTTGATGGGAGCATCCATCTGGTGGGCACCACACCCAGCGCGCACCGCTGGGACGGTAGTCCGATGCCTGAGGGTCTGTTTCTGAGCCGCTTGGTCCCGGAAGGGCAGGTGGGCACAACGGACGAGCTTGTCCATATCAAGCCTTCAGTGTGGCCGAACCCGGCTCACACCCAAGTGTATATCTCATCGCCTGCATGTGCAGGTGCTAAAGGCCATTACAGTCTGATTAATGCGATGGGCCAATCGGTGTTGGAAGGAGCTTTGCCCGCGACTGCAGGTCAAGCTGAGTTGGATATTGCTGGTTTGACGCCTGGCAATTACCTGGTGCGTGCAGGAAATACAGGATGCAGCATAACAGAAAGGATCACGATCGCGCCATGAAGACCCTCCTTGGGTGATAGCACGTCCATGCGAAAGCTTGTTCAAGCATAAGCGAATGCTTGCAACCTAACTGGCGTTCTAGAGCGCTGGTCTTGCCAGTAGGCCAAGAGGGTCCTCGCAATGTCGGCTATCCATCGCCGCGCTGGACGATATATGCCTCATCGTGGGCGTTGGCCTCGCCTCCATCCTGCCCTTCGGCACCTTCGTGCTGGAGCGCAAGTGGCTGCGTTGATCGCGGCTAACTTCGACGCATGCCCTTCACATCCGGTCCCGATTCGCTCGCACGTTATGTGCAGGTTCTGCTTGCCGTGGTGCTGAGCATCACCGTGCTCTACTTCGGCCGAGACCTCTTCATCCTGCTGGTCGTCTCCGGGCTCTTCGCCTTCCTGCTGCTCCCGTTCGCACGGAGGCTCGAACGCTGGATGCCGCGCTGGGTCGGAGCGCTCGCCGCCACGCTCGCGCTCGTGGTCGTCGTGCTCGGGCTCTTCTTCTTGCTCGGCTACCAGCTCACGCGCTTCGGATCCGACTTCCCTGCGCTGCAGGAGCGCTTCGCCAGCAAGGGCGAGGCCTTCTTCGCTTGGGTGGAGGGCCGAACGAATCTCGACCGGCGTGAGCAGATCCAGTGGTTCAATGCGCACCTCAGCGACGTGGCGAACCTGGGCGGGCAGGCGGCCCTGAAGCTCTTCTCCGGAACCGGCACCGCCCTGGCGAGCATCGTGCCCATCCCGTTCTTCGTCTTCCTGCTCCTGCTGCTGAAGGATCGCTTCCGCACATTCTTCTCACGCCTCGGCACCACGCGCGAAGGCGCCGTCCTGGATGTGATGGTGCGCATCAGCGTGCTCTCGCGCAAGTACCTGCGCGGCGTGGTGAACGTGGGCGTGGTCTTCGGCGCGCTCTGCGCCATCGGCTTCGGCCTCATCGGCCTGAAGTACGCCGTGCTGCTGGGCTTCGTGCTGGCCTTGCTGAACGTGGTGCCTTACATCGGCGCGCTGGTGGGCAGCGTGCTACCGGTCTTCGTGGCGCTGGTGACGGATGATTCGCCCTGGCACGCCGCGGCGGCGCTCGGCGTGGTGCTCGTGGTGCAGTTCCTCGACAACAACTTCATCACGCCGAAGGTGGTGGGCAGCAGCGTGAGCATCAACCCATTGGCCAGCATGCTGGCGCTGATCGGCTTCGGCGCCTTATGGGGCGTGGCGGGCATGCTGCTCGCCATCCCCATCACCGGCATGCTGAAGGTGGTGTGCGACAGCGTGCCCTCGTTGCAGCCTTGGGGCTTCTTGCTGGGCGAGGAGATCGAGACGCCCGAGGAGAAGCGCTTCCACATCCGCTTCAAGCGGAAGCCGGCGAAGGCGGAGCCGTGAGGACCATCAGCCGCTGGCGGAAACCGTAGCCGGGACTGTGGTGCTCACCTGAAGATCGCCGTGTGGAATTCGCCGTCGGCGCCCACCTGCCCGCGGTACATGCCGGTGCAGTTGAAGTCGAGCACGATGCTGCCATCGCGGTCCACGGCGATGAGGCCGCCGTCGCCATCGAGCGGGGGCAGCTTCTCATGCACCACCACGCGCACGGCTTCCTGGAGCGATAGCCCTTTGTAGGCCATGAGCGCATGCACATCGTGCGCGGCCACGGCGCGGATGAAGCTCTCCCCATGCCCGGTGCAGCTCACGGCGCACGTCTGGTCGTTGGCGTAGGTGCCCGCGCCGATGATCGGGCTGTCGCCGATGCGCTGCCACTTCTTGTTGGTCATGCCGCCCGTGCTGGTGGCGGCGGCGAGGTGGCCGTGCGCGTCGAGCGCCACTGCGCCCACCGTGCCGAACTTCCTCTCCTTATCGCTGTGGTCGAGGGTGTACACATCGGTGCCCACGGTCTCCTTCCATTGGTCGTAGCGGAACTGGTCGAAGAAGTACTGGTCGTCCTCCAACTGGATCTTCTGCTTGTGCGCGAACTCGAAGGCGCCCATGCCGCTGATGAGCACGTGGCTGCTCTGCTCCATCACGCGGCGCGCGAGGGCGATCGGGTTCTTCACGTTGGTGACACCGGCCACGGCGCCGGCGCGCAGGTCGCTTCCGTTCATCAGGCTGGCGTCCATCTCGTGCTGGCCATCGGCATTGAAGACCGATCCCTTGCCCGCGTTGAAGTGCGGCGAGTCCTCCAGCGCGCGCACGGCGGCTTCCACGGCATCGAGCGCCGCGCCGCCTTCCTTCAGCACGGCGTGGCCGCGATTCAGGGCCAGTTCCAGCGCGTCGCGGTAGGCTTTCTCGCGCGCTGGCGTCATCAACTCGCGGGCGATGGTTCCGGCGCCACCGTGTATGGCTAAGGCGATGTTGCTCATGGGGTGAGGCTCGATTCGGAAGTGCGGTGAAAGTAGGGGACGGCCAATCCCACGGCGGTTCCAACGATGGCGCCCGTCAACACGTCGGTGAGGAAATGCCTGCCGGCGCGCATGCGCAGGTAGCCCATGCCGATGGGAGCCGCGACCGCACCGGCCCACACCGCGCTTTTCATCGCAGGCGATGCATCGGAGCGTTGCACGAGCGCGGCGACGCTGAAGGCGACAGCCGCGGTGTTGGCGGTGTGCCCGCTCCAGAAGCTCACGAAGTCCTCGCGGGGATGGTGCATGCTCGCTGGCGCATCGGGGTTGAAGCGGTAGGGGCGGGGCCTGCGCACGAGCTCCTTCGCCACGCTTGTGAGCCCTGAGGTGAGCAGGAAGGTCTCGGCGGTGATGGCTGCGGGATCGAAAGGGCGATGCGCGCCTTGCAGCACGAATCCCCCGGCGAACGAAGCGGTGAGGGTGCCCACGAAGAGGAGGTTGCTGGCCCGGTGCGCGCGCGGATGCCATTGGCGCGTGCTCCAGCGATCGACGGCCGGCACGTGCACGAGGTCGATGGCCGGCGCGGGCTTGCTCGCGTTGCCATGCCGAAGCAGCAGGCCGATGCCGCTGGTGCCCAGTCCGGCTCCAGCGAACGCGAGCTCGCGGCCCAGCATCAGGTCGTGCGCGGTCTGCGCGGCGCAAACCGAAGGGAGCACGGAAAAGAGCAAGGCCCGGAAGCGTGCCCCGGGCCTTGCTCGCGATGCGTTGCGCATCGTCACGCGGTCAGAAGGTGATCAGCACGCCGTCGGCGAGGAACATCAGGTTGTGCTCCGGTTCGGTGATCTTCTCGATCTCCTCCTTGCTCTTGCCGGCGTCCTCGGCGTAGTGGCGCAGGGTGGCCACGTCAACCGTCTCCTTCGAGGCGTAGCCCTGCATCACCGCACGCTTGCCTTCCAGTCCCTTGGTGGGCACGAAGAAGCCGTAATCCTTGAAGCGCACCATCATGTCCTGGCCGTCGGGCAGCTTCACAGTCATCCAGCAGCCTTTCTTGGTGCAGCTGGTGATGATCTCGCACTCGAGCTTCACGGCCAGGCTGTCAGAGGTGCTCATGGCCTTGGCGAAATCAGCTGCGCTCATGGCGCCATCGGCGGTGATGGCCGCGCCATAGCTCTTCACGTTGTCCTGCGCGGTGGCGGGCATGGAAGCGGTGCTGCACGAGAGCACCAGGGCGGCGGCGGCGAAAGCGGAGAGCAGGGTCTTCATGGGGAATGTTTAGGGCGGCGAAGATCGGCGTTTGGCCATCGCCTCGGGCATGACGGATGGCAGGTGGCGTTAAATGGTCTGAAGGGGCCGGGTCCGGCGGTTACATTGCGGCCAATGCAAATCAAGCTCCATCACCTGCTACTCGCGTGCGCGCTGCCTTGCACGGCGACCGCCCAAGGCCCCGCCATCCCCGTCACCGACAACCTCGTGGCAGAAGGCATCCCGACGCTGCCCGCGAGCCTGATCGGCGAGGTGCGCTCCTATACCGAATCGCGCGGCGCCGGGCTCGCGGCCTGGCATCCCGCGCGCAAGGAGATGCTCATCAATACGCGATTCGGCAATACCAGCCAGCTGCACCATGTGAAGTTCCCTGGTGGCGCGCGAACGCAGATCACCTTCTACGAGGATGCCGTGGGCGGCGCCAACTACGAGCCCACCGAGGGACGCTACTTCCTCTTCAGCAAGGATGCCGGCGGCAACGAGTTCAGCCAGCTCTACCGCATGGATGCTGATGGCAAGGCCACGCTGCTCACCGACGGCAAGCGCTCGCAGAACGGCGGAGGGGTGTGGAGCCGCGACAATAAGCGCATCGCCTACAGCAGCACCACGCGCAACGGCAAGGACCGCGACATCCGTGTGATGGACCCGCTTGATCCGAGAACCGATCGCGTGGTGGCCGAGAATGCCGGTGGTGGTTGGGGCGTGAGCGATTGGAGCGCCGACGACAAGCAGTTGCTCATCGGCGAGGGCATCTCGGTGAATGAGAGCCGCATCTACACGGTGGACATAGCCACCGGGACCAGGGCACGCTTGCTCCCGGAGAAGGATGAGCGCACCACCTATCGCCCCATCGCATGGAACGCCGATGGCACGGGCATCTTCCTCACCAGCAATAAGGACAGCGAGTTCAACCGCCTCTGCCTTTACGACCTGAAGACGCGGAAGCTCAAGACCATCACCGCGAGCATCCCGTGGGACGTGGGCGGCGTGGAGCTCACGCACGACCGATCCCGCCTCGCCTTCACCACCAACGAGGACGGCCTCTCGAAGCTCTACCTCATGGATGCGCGCACGCTCGAGTACAGCGAAGTGCCCGGCATGCCTGTGGGCCTCATTGGTGGCGTGGCGTGGACCACCGATGGCCGCTCGCTCGGCCTCACGCTCACCACGCACGCCAGCACTTCCGATGTGTACGAGTACGACCTCGGCTCCAAATTGCTCCTGCGCTGGACCGAAAGTGAATTGGGCGGCATGGATGTGAGTGTCCTTCGCGCGCCGGAGCTGGTGAAGTGGCCCTCGTTCGACAAGCGCGTGATCAGCGGCTACCTCTATCGCCCGCACCAGCGCTTCACCGGCAAGCGGCCCGTGATCATCAACATCCATGGCGGACCAGAGGGGCAGTCGCGGCCCGGTTTCCAAGGCCGCAACAACTTTTTCCTGAACGAAATGGGCGTGGCCATCATCTATCCCAACGTGCGCGGCAGCAGCGGCTACGGCAAGACCTTCCTCGACCTCGACAACGGCACCAAGCGCGAGGAAAGCGTGAAGGACATCGGCGCGCTGCTCGATTGGATCGCCACCCAACCCGACCTCGATGCCGACCGTGTGATGGTGACCGGCGGCAGCTACGGCGGCTACATGACCCTGGCCGTGAGCGTGCATTACGCCGATCGCATCCGTTGCGCGCTCGATGTGGTGGGCATCAGCAACTTCAACACCTTCCTCAAGAACACCGAGGACTACCGCCGCGACCTGCGCCGCGTGGAGTACGGCGACGAGCGCGACCCCAAGATGGCCGCGTTCCTGGAGGGCATTTCGCCCCTCAACCACGTGGACCGCATCACCAAGCCGCTCTTCATCGTGCAAGGCGGCAACGATCCGCGCGTGCCCGCAAGCGAGGCGGTGCAGATGAAAGCGAAGATCCAGTCCAAGGGCGGCACGGTCTGGTTCCTCATGGCGAACGATGAAGGACACGGCTTCCGCAAGAAGAACAACGCCGACTTCCAGTTCTACGCCACGGTGGCCTTCATCCGCGAGCACCTGCTGAAGTGACCGTTGCGATGGCCGCAGCGAATTACGGGATGATGGTAGCGGCTGTCATCGGTTCCGTGCTCGGATCACTGCCCTTGATTCTGCCTTTCGTGGATTACCGCAAGCGCGGGCAGCTGCACAAGCCGCTCATCCACCTCGCCGTCTTCGGACTCACCTTCGCGGGGCTGCTGCCATACCGGCTCGAGGCTTCTGGCCTCTGGCTGGCCCTCATCGCGCCGTTCGTGATCCTCGGTGTGGTTCTCCCTTCGCGCATCCGGCATCCGCGCACATGATCCCGCACTGATATGGCCGGTCGATCCAGAAACGCATGGTTCATCTGCATGCTGCTCAGCGGCGTAGGGCCTGCGCTCGCCGCGGCGCCGCAGGACCGGGCGGCCGTCCTCCGCGAGATCACCGATTTCGGCGACAACCCCGGCAACCTGCGCATGTTTCTGCGCGAGCCGGCCAACGCCAGCAAGCTCGGAGGCAAGCGGCCCATGGTCGTGGTGCTTCATGGCTGCGGCCAGGATGCGGGCGCCATCCTCCGGCTGAGCAGCTGGGGCGCCATCGCGGACAGCGCGGGCGCCTACCTCGCCTTCGCGGAGCAGAAGGGGAGCAACAATCCCTGGCGCTGCTTCAATTGGTACCGAGGCGCGGATACCGAGCGCGGGCGCGGCGAGGTGGCCTCCATCGCGCGCATCATCGAGCATGCGGTGGCGCGCTACCCCATCGAAAAGGAGCGCGTCTCGGCCTACGGCGTCTCTGCCGGCGGCGCCATGGCGGTGGCGCTGATGGCCTGCTACCCGCAGCACATCGCCAGCGCGGCGGTGCTGGCCGGCATGCCCTACGGCGGCGTGATGAAGGGAGAGGCGGAGCGCAGGCCGATCGTGCATCCGGATGCCCTGCGCCCGGAGGAATGGGCCGCGCGCGTCTTCGCCGCGCGCATGGATCCGGTGCCGCGAGAGCCCCGCCTCGTGGTGATGCACGGCACGAAGGACCCCGTGGCGGACTTCGACCTGGCGCGCGCGCTCGTGGCGCAGTGGACCGCCATGGCCCGCACGGACAGCGTGCCGGACACCGATGAACTCATCGACGCCACGAGCGAGATCCGGCGTTTCGGGTACCGGGACTCAACGGGAGGTGAGCCAGTGGTCCTCTATCGCATCAAAGGTCTTGGCCATCGCCTGGCGCAGGACGATGAAGGCACCGGATGGCTGGGCAAGGATGTAGGCTTCAACAGCACACGGGCCATCGCGCGCGAGTTCGGCCTGCTGCCTTGATCCGATCAGAGGAGATCCGTGACCGGGCCTTTGCCTTCACGCAGCACTTGCGGCGCGCCATCGCTCAGGTCGATCACCGTGCTCGGCTCCAGGCCGCACGGGCCAGCGTCGAGCACCAGCGCCACGTGGTGGCCGTGCTGCGCATCGATCTCCTCTGCTTCGGAAGTGTGGTCGAGCAGCGCGTCGGCATCGTGTACGCTGGCCGCCGCGAGCGGATGCCCGAGCTCGCGCACCAAGGCTTGCGGCACCGCATGGTCGGGCACGCGGATGCCCACGGTCCTGCGGTTGTTCGAAAAGAGCTTGGGGATCTTGGCGCTGGCGGCGAGGATGAAGGTGTACGGCCCTGGAAGCGCGCGCTTCATGATGCGGAAGGCCGCCGTATCCACTTGCCGCGCGTAGGCGCTCAACTGGCTCAGGTCAGCGCAGATCAGCGAGAGGCCCGCCTTGCCGGGCTTGGCGCCTCTCAATCTGCTGATGGCCTCGATGCCGCGCGCGCTGTGCGCGCTGCACACGAAGGCATGCACCGTGTCGGTGGGGCACACGATCACGTCACCATCGCGCAGCGCCTCCAACGCCTGCTTCAGCTTGCGCGGTTCCGGGTGGGTGGGGTGGATGGCGAGCAGCACCGGGCTCAGGCCTTCACCGCTGCGGCCTTGCGGTGGTCCGCGAGGAATTTCTCCAGGCCGATGGTGGTGAGCGGGTGTTCGAAGAGCGCTACGATGGCGCTGAGCGGGCAGGTGGCCACGTCGGCGCCCACCTCCGCGCATTGCACGATGTGCATGGGGTGGCGGATGCTCGCGGCCAGCACTTGCGTGGCGTAGCCGTAGTTGTCGTAGATGGTGCGGATCTGCTCGATCAGCTGCACGCCATCGGTGCTCACGTCATCGAGGCGGCCGATGAAAGGCGAAACGAAGGTGGCACCGGCCTTCGCGGCCAGCAACGCTTGTCCCGCGCTGAACACCAACGTGCAGTTCGTCTTGATGCCTTTGTTGCTGAAGTACTTCAGCGCCTTCACTCCGTCGCGGATCATGGGCACTTTCACGACGATGTTCGGATGCAGCGCTGCGAGCGATTCCCCTTCACGCACGATGCCCGCGAAGTCGGTGCTGATCACCTCAGCGCTCACCGGGCCGTCCACGATGTTGCAGATGTCAACGTAATGCTGGCGCACGTGCCCCTCCCCGCTGATGCCCTCCTTGGCCATTAGCGATGGGTTGGTGGTGACGCCGTCGAGGACACCGAGGTCCTGCGCTTCCTTGATCTGGGCCAGGCTGGCCGTGTCGATGAAGAACTTCATGGTGGGTGCCGTCGCGATATTGTGCTTTAGCGGACGCGGGCGAAGGTAGATGCCGGTCTCGAAGGCCACGGGTGTTCGAGCGTCCAGAACTCACGCAAGCATGCCAGCGGCCCGCACGAAGGCCGCCACACGGTCCTGCACCATGGCGTCCTCGAGGTAATCGGCCCGGAAACGTTCCTTCCAATGGGCGAATGCGGCCGGCACGGAGAGAGCCATGTCCGCGTACCGTTCATCCGCGATGCGCACGTTGAGCCGCAGGTAGTTCACACGAGTCGTTTCGCCCTTCAACGTGAAGGTCAAGCCTTCCTTCACCTGGTAGTCCACCGCCTGGCTGCCGCCCCACATGAGCAGCTCGATGCTGGGTTCGATCCATTTGAGCTTGCCCCAGCCGTCGGCCTTATCGGAGATGTCGTTCATGCGATGGCCGGTTCCCAAGGAGAGGAGGAATACCTCATCGGCCTTCAGATCGGGTCTGTTGTAGTACGGGTGCGCATGGTTCTTCACCAGTTCGATGAGCGCCGCCATGGACGGATTGTTCATGAAGACGCCGCCATCCAAGGCGGTCACTTTGTCCACGCTGGTGGCGGTGTCGGGGTTCTCGTGACGATGATCGAAGGTGAAGGGCGGGAGGTAGGTGGGCGC
>CAZFBP010000109.1:0-9850 GCA_964517255.1 uncultured Chryseobacterium sp. | reverse complement strand
GTTCTTCAGGCCCATCTTCTCGCGCACGCGGCGGATGGCCTTGCACTCCAGCCCGAAGGCTTCCTTATAGGCATCGCTGTAATAGCGCGAGGCGCCTCGCCAGCCGATCATCGGGTTCTCCTCATCGGGCTCGAAGTGGTCGCCGCCCAAGAGGCCCTTGTACTCGTTGCTCTTGAAGTCGCTGAAGCGCACGATCACCTTGTTGGGGTAGAATGCGCTGGCGATCTTGGCGATGCCGTAGCTCAAGCGCTTCACGAAGAAGGTCTCTTCGTCCTCGTAGCCGTTGATCAGGTAGCTGATCTTGCCGCTGAGCGCCACGTCGCCCAGTTCCTTGTGCTGCAGCAGCGCGAGCGGATGCGCCTGGATGTAGTTGTTGATGATGAACTCCTCGCGCGCCAGGCCCACGCCGGCATTCGGCAGTGCCGCGAACTTGAAGGCGAGGTCGGGACTGGCCACGTTGAGCATGATGGGCGTCTTCACGTGCGGCAGGTCGGCGAGCGAGGTCTCTTCCTTCACGAATGGGATCAAACCGCTGTAGATCACACCGGTGTCGCCTTCGCAGCAGCTCGCGGTCACTTCCATGCCGGTCTCCAGCAGGTCCGTTGCGTTGCCGCAGCCCACGATCGCCGGCACGCCCATCTCGCGCGCTACGATGGCGGCATGGCAGGTTCGTCCGCCTTTGTTGGTGATGATGGCGCTGGCCTTCTTCATGATCGGCTCCCAATCGGGATCGGTCATGTCGGTCACGAGCACATCGCCCTGTTGGAAGTCCTTGCCATCGGTGCTGCCCCCGCGGCCATCGAGGCTGAAGAGGATGCGCACCTTGCCCGCGCCCACCTTCGATCCCACGGCGATGCCCTTGGCGATCACCTTCTCGCCGCCATTGTGGTTGAGCTTGAACTCCACCACCTTGTCCGCATCGCCACGGCTGTGGATGGTCTCCGGCCGCGCCTGCACGATGAAGAGTTCCTTGGTCAAGCCATCCACGGCCCATTCCACATCCATGGGGCACCAGGCGCCTTTCTTGTCGCTGTAGTACTTCTCGATGGCCACCACGCTCTTCGCCACTTCGAGCGCCTGCTCGTCGGTGATGCAGAACCGGTTGCGCATGGGCCGCTCGGTCGGGATGGTGAGCGTGGGCTTGCCCGGCTCCACGCCGTAGATCATCTTCCTGTCCTTGTGGCCGAGCTTCTTCTCGATGATGGAAGCGTAGCCCTGCCCAAGCGTGGGTTTGAAGACGAGGAACTCATCGGGGCTCACCGCGCCTTGCACCACCATCTCGCCCAGGCCGTAGCTGCCGTTGATGAGCACCACATCCTTGAAGCCCGATTCTGTGTCGAGGGAGAAGGCCACGCCGCTCGCGCCCAGATCGGAGCGCACCATTTTCTGCACGCCTACGCTGATGCCCACTTCGAAGTGGTCGTAGCCGAGGCCATGGCGGTACACGATGGCGCGGTCGGTCCACAGCGAGGCGAAGCAGTTGCGCACGGCGCTGATCAGGTCTTGCGGGCCGCGCACGTTGAGGTAGGTCTCCTGCTGGCCGGCGAAGGAGGCGTCGGGCAGGTCTTCTGCGGTGGCCGACGAGCGCACAGCCACGTCGGTCTGTTCCTGTCCGTACTGCTGGCTCATCTCCTCGTAGCGCTGGAGGATGCCCTTCCAGACCTCCTCCGGGAACTTGCCGTTCTTGATGAGCGTGCGCACGCTGAGGCCGGTGCGGCGGATGCTCTCCACATCGTCGGGGTCGAGGCCGGCCACCAGGTCCTTGATCTTCTGGTCGAGCTCGTTGTGCGCGATGTAGGCCTCGTAGCTGGCCACGGTGACCACGAAACCGCCGGGCACCTTCACCCCGAGCTTGCTCAGGCGCTGGATCATCTCGCCCAGGCTGGCGTTCTTGCCGCCCACGGTGGGGATGTCGCTCAGTTCAACTTCGTGGAGCCATTTGAGGTAGGGGGCGGTCGTCATCGTGGCGGCTGAAAGCGTGGTTCTGGAGAGGCGTGAACCCGGGATGGGACCCGGCGGGCGAAGATTGCGAATCGGACCTGCTCGCCGAGCCTCCAGGATCGGCCCACCTGATCCGATGCGCCGATTCGATCAACCCTTCTTCTTCCGCATCAGAACGCCGATCAAGGTGAAACCATTGAGCGCGATGTTCACCTGGCGCACCTGCACGCGGTGCTCTACGTCCTTCGGCACCTCGAAGCGATGCGATCCCATGAAGAAGTCGCCCAGTTCTTCGTGCGGGATCGGGACCATCGACTGAGGCGATAGGTACAAGTCGTTCAGATGAAGCTCGAACGAGCAGTCCTTGCAGTGGTCGGTGAACACCAGCAACACGTACTCAAAGCCCGCCTCGAATTCCAACGGGTCACCGACGCCGAGGCTGGGATCCGTCATGCGCATTTCCAGCGCTTTGAAATAGCCCATCGTGGCCGTGCTTGAATCGACCATCGTGAATCCCTTCAAGCGTGCTTCGGTGATGGGGCCCTTGCACGCGGCGAGGAAGGCCTCGCTCTGGGCCAGGGCGCCGAATGCCATCGCCACGGCGCAGCCCAGTGTGGCGCCCGACCTGAGAAGACGCGATCGCCACCGTCCCGGTCGCGAGGAATTCTGGTTCGCGTGCGTGAGGCGGGTAGCCTTGCCATTCATGGCGGGGAAGTCGATCAAGCCGGGCAAATGCTGGCGCTTGGCGTGGGCATCGATGCTCATCACTCGGGTATGGTTCGTTCCTGCGTTGCGACGAAGGCATGCATCATCCAGCATGCGCACATCAAGTGTACGAAGCTCCGGCCGATAGTCGAGGCCGTGCCGAGCAGGACTCCACGAGGGCCCCGTGGCTCTCCGGGCTCAATCCCTCACCGCCACGCCGCTGATCTCCACGTTCACCCCGCGCGGCAGGCCTTTCACCGCCACCGCTTCGCGCGCAGGCGGCGTCTCGCCGAAATAGCTCCCATACACCTCGTTCACCGCGGCATAGTGCGCCATGTCGCTGAGGAAGATGGTCACCTTCACCAGGTGCTCATGCCCCAGGCCGGCGGCGCGCAGCAAGGTGCCGATGTTCTCCATCACCTTCCGGGTCTCGGTGGCGATGTCGCTCGTGTGCAGGTTGCCATCGGCATCCAAGGCGATCTGCCCGCTGAGGAAGAGGAAGCCGCCGGCCTCGATCGCGGGCGTGTACGGTGCGAGGGGCTTGGCGGCGTTGGGGGGGAAGACGGGCTTCTTCATGTGCGGTCGGGAGTGGGCAAATGTGGGAATGAATCCATGTAGGAATGCAGCGTGCCTCTTTCGGCGCCGGCCATTCCCGCATTCGCCCCTTGGGTCATTCCCGCATTCCTCTCGGATAGCTTTGCCGACCTATGAACGACTCCCCGCTGATCCTGGTCACCAACGACGATGGCATCCATGCGCCGGGCATCCGCGCGCTGATCGAGGAGGTGATGCCCTTGGGCCGCGTGCTGGTGGTGGCGCCCGATAAGCCGCAGAGCGCCATGGGCCACGCGATCACCATCCACAGTTTCCTACGGCTCCATTCGGTTGACCTCATCGACGGCGCCGAAGCGTGGAGCTGCAGCGGCACTCCGGTCGATTGCGTGAAGCTGGCCATCTACAAGCTCCTGGGCGGCAGGCGGCCCGACTTCCTCGTGAGCGGCATCAACCACGGCAGCAACATCAGCATCAACGTGCTCTACAGCGGCACCATGAGCGCGGCGGTGGAAGGCGCCATGGAAGGGATCCCCAGCGTGGGCTTCAGCCTCATGGACCAAAGCATCGAGGCGGATTTCACCCAGGCCCGCTCCGTGGTGCGCGCAGTGATGGGAAACGTGATCGCGCATGGCATGGCTGCTGGCAGCTGCCTCAACGTGAATGTCCCTAAGAACAGGGGAGTGGCGCTCAAGGGCATACGCGTGTGCCGCCAGGCCAAGGCGAATTGGGAGGATGAGTTCGAGACGCGGCTGGATCCCGGCAATAAGGAGTACTACTGGCTGCGGGGCGAGTTCAAGAGCGAGGACCACGGCGAGGACACCGACGCCTGGGCCGTGGCCAACGGCTTCGTGAGCATGGTGCCCACGCAGTACGACATGACCGCGCACCACGCCATTTCGGAGCTGAACACTTGGAAGCATGAGCTGGGATAGCCGCCTCACGGGATTCATCCTTGGCGTGCTCGCCCCGGTGCTCGGCTTCCTGGCTTACGCCGGAATCTATGTCACCGCCATCCGCCCGCACCATGATCTCGCCTGGTTCGTGAACGACCTCTTCCTCGGCACCGCCGAGTACCGGCCGCGCGTGGTGAGCCTCAGCCTCATCGCCGATGCCGCCCTCTTCTTCCTCTTCGACCGCAAGGACATGCACCGCGCCATGCGCGGGGTGATCCTGGCCATGATGGTGTACGGCCTCTACATCGTGGGCGCCCTCGCCTTCGACTTCCTCGGCGCATGAGCGGCAAGCGGCTCTACATCATCGCGGGTGAAGCCAGCGGTGATCTGCATGGAGGGAATCTGGTGCGTGAGCTTCTCGCAACAGCTGGTGGCGCGCCACTGCGCATTCGGGCCTGGGGCGGCGACCGCATGGCGGCTGCGGGCGCCGAGGTGGTGAAGCATTACCGCGAGCTCGCCTTCATGGGCTTCACGCAGGTGATCATGAACCTGCGCACCATCCTGCGCAACATCGATGCGTGCAAGCGCGACATCGTGTCGTTCAAGCCCGATGCGCTCATCCTCATCGATTACCCCGGCTTCAACCTGCGCATCGCCGAGTGGGCGCATGCCAGGGGCATTCCCGTGCACTACTACATCAGCCCGCAGGTATGGGCATGGAAGAAGGGCCGTGTTCACCAGATCAAGCGCGTGGTGGACCGCATGTACTGCATCCTGCCCTTCGAGCAGGCATGGTACGCGCGTTACGGCGTGAAGGTGGATTTCGTAGGCCACCCGCTGCTCGACGCCATTGAGCAGGAGGGGAAGAGCGCACTGCTGCCCCTGCCCGGCGATGATGGCCGTCCGGTGGTGGCGCTGCTGCCCGGCAGCCGTCGCCAGGAGATCAGCCGCGTGCTGCCGCTGATGGCGCGGGTCGCCGAGCGCTTCCCCGCTTTCCGTTTCGCGATCGCGGCTGCGCCATCGATCCCCGATGAGGCGTACGCCGCCGCGAAGGGCAGCGCGATCGCCATCGTGAAGGGCCGCACCTACGATGTGCTGCGGCATGCGCGCGCGGCGCTGGTCACCAGCGGCACGGCCACCTTGGAGACGGCGCTCTTCAGCGTGCCCGAAGCGGTGTGTTACAGCAGCGGCGCCCTCAACGTGTGGATCGCCAGGCGCTTGGTGGATATCAAGTACATCAGCCTCGTGAACCTGATCATGGACCGTGAGGTGGTGCGCGAGCTCATCCAGTCGGACCTCACGGTGGAGGCGATGTCGGCCGAGCTCGGCAAGCTGCTGGCCGATGGCCCTGACCGCGCCCGCATGATCGCAGACCTCGATGCGTTGAAGCAGAAGCTCGGCGGCCCCGGCGCGTCGGCGCGCGTGGCTTCTGCCGTGTGGAAAAGTCTGAGCGCGGGCGCCTGAGCGCCGCAATGCGCCCCGGTAGTTTCGCCGCCGATGCGTGGATCGCTCCGCAACCTGGTCCTGGCCTCTGCATGGCTCGTGGGCGCTTTCGCCTCGGCGCAATCGCCCGGCCGCGACCTGCGGATCGGCCTGCTGCGCGAGCAGCCCGTGAAGCACGTGCTGGCCATGAGCGCGCGAGGTGCTTGCAAGGTGATCGCCGACGGCGTGGCGAAGGGCGAGCTCAAGAGCACCGATGGGCTCCGCATCGAACTGGCCGGCGAGCAGCTCAGCGCGCGTTCGCTCGGGCTGGTATTCACGGCGAAGCGCATCGAGATGGTGCCGCTCGGAGCGGGCGGATTCCGCTTGAAGGCTGAAGGCCGGGGCGCGGGCCACGAGTACCCAGGTGCGCTGGAGGCGGTGGCATCCAACGGAAGCATGCTGCTCACCAACCGCGCGCCCATCGAGGCCTACATCGCCGGCGTGGTGAGCGCCGAGGCGGGCACGGACCATCACCACGAGTACTACAAGCTGCAAGCGGTGAGTTGCCGCACCTACGCCCTCACCAACCACCGCAAGCATGCCGCCGATGGCTTCGACCTCTGCGATGGCGTGCATTGCCAGGCTTACAAGGGCCGCACCGTCAACGACAGCGTCGTGCTGGCCGTGGAAGCCACGCGCGGCCTGGTGATCGTGGATCCGGACATCCGCCTCATCCACGCCACCTTCCACAGCAATTGCGGCGGCGAGACCATGAACGCCGAGGACCTCTGGAGCAAGCACGAGCCCTACCTCCGCGCAGTGCGCGACAGCTTCTGCCTCGGCGCGCCGCATGCCAGCTGGGAGCGCACGCTCACGCGCAAGGAATGGCTTGGCTACCTCGACCGCCGCTTCGGCGTGAAGAGCGATGACAGCACGGCCGTGGCCTCGCTGCTGAGCTTCGAGCCGCAATGCCGCAGCATATACCTGGGCAACGCATGGCCGCTGGTGCCCTTGAAGCACGTGCGCGAGGACCTCAAGCTGAGGAGCACTTTCTTCTCCGTGCGTGCCGAAGGCGAGCAGGTGCGCCTGAGCGGGCGAGGATTCGGTCACGCGGTTGGGTTGTGCCAGGAAGGCGCCATGAACATGGCCCGCGTCGGCAGGAGCTACACCGACATCCTGCATCACTATTACGCCAACGTGCACTTGGTGGACTTGAGCACGCTCGACTTCTTCCGCGATGAAGGAGACACCCTGCGCTTGGGGCACGGCGCCGGGTCCGATCCACGCTGACATGGCACAGGCGCGCATCCGCATCGATGACCGTGGCGACCGTGTGCGCAACGGGCATCCGTGGGTCTTCGCCACGCAAGTGATCCAGGAGGAAGGCGCCTTCGATCCCGGCGATGTGGTGCAGGTGCAGGATGCGAAGGGCTTCCCGCTCGGCCAGGGCTACATCAATCCGGCCAGCATGATCCGCGTGCGCATGCTCACGCACCACGATGCCGACCGCGTGAGCCGCGCGTTCATCCGTCAACGCGTGCAGTCCGCTTGGAAGCGCAGGGCATCGCTGGGCTATGCCGGAAGCTGCCGTGCCGTCTTCTCCGAGGCGGACCACCTGCCGGGCCTCGTCGTGGACCTCTTCCACGATGCGCGCGATGGCCGGCGGGTGCTCTCCGTGCAGTTCCTCACCCTGGGCATGGAGCGCTGGCGCGATGCTGTGCTCGACGCGCTGCAGGAGTGCATCGGCCCGGACGGCATCTACCTGCGCAACGATGCGCCTATCCGCGAGAAGGAGGGGCTTGAGTTGGAGAAGGGCTTCGCTGGGAAAGTCTTCGATCCGAATCTGGTGATCGAGGAGGGCGAGGGCGCGCTGGCCGTTCGCGTGCACGTCGATGTAGCCGGTGGTCAGAAGACCGGCCATTTCCTGGATCAGGTGCGCAACCATATCGACGCCCAGCGATTCCTCGCCGGTCGCCGTGTGCTCGACTGTTTCACGCACACCGGAGGCTTCGGGCTGCATGCCGCGAAGGCCGGCGCCACCGAGGTGCTCGGCCTCGACATCAGCGCTGACGCCGTGGCGTTGGCCGCCCGGAACGCGGAACTGAACGGATTCGGGAATTGCGTCTTCCGTGAGGCGAACGTGTTCGACTTCCTCACCAATGCGAGCCGAATGGGAAAGCAGTGGGACGCCATCGTGCTCGATCCGCCCGCCTTCGCGAAGAGCAAGAGCGCGCTGGAGAACGCTTACCGTGGGTACAAGGAGATCAACCTTCGAGCGCTGAAGTGCCTCCCTTCCGGTGGGCGCCTGATCACCTGCAGCTGCTCGCAGCACATGGGCCCAGAGCTGTTCAGGCAGATGGTGGCCGATGCCGCTCGTGATGCCGGCCGTCGGCTGCGCGAATTGCACGAAGGCGGGCAGCCGACCGATCATGCGCCGCTCTGGGGCGTGCCCGAGACGCGCTACCTCAAGTGCCTGGTGCTCGAGGCGGAGTGATACCGTTTCGCATGAGCAGGACGTCCAAGGATGCGCCGCTATTTTTTCGCAGGCTGATACGAGGAGGGCGCGGCGTAGCGGTGCCTGCGGGGCGTCCTCCTCGGTGAGGGCATGCGGGAAAAGAGCAAGCCGCGTGGACGGTTTTCGATTGCGAAGCGGTATTAGCGACGCCCCGCTACCTTTTCATCGCCATGCCCGCATCGGACCTGCACGGACCGTGGAGCGCCATACGTCGCGCGCCCATGGTGCGCATGGCTGCGCCCTGGATCGCGGGCATCGCGCTTGCGCACGCTGCGGACCCCTTGCCGGAGCGCGCCGTTCTGCCGGTGCTGGCCATCACCGTTCCAGCGCTCTTCCTGGTCCTCTCGCCGCACTTGGCGCTGCAACGCTGGAAGCGTGGAGCGGTGCTGGCCTTGTGGTTGTGCGCCGCGGGCTTCGCGTGGCAGGCCCTGCGCGATCCTGCGCACGACCCGCTCGGGCCATGGGCCGGTCAATCGCGCGGGCCTTACCTCGTTCGCGTGGAGGCCGTCAACTCCGTCACGCCGCGCAGCATGCGGGCCGATGCGGGCTTGATCGCGGCATTCGATCGCGAGCGCGCAGTCATGATGCGCGGACAAATCCTGCTGACGCTGATCGGCGATTCCGTGCAAAGCCCCGTGCCCGGCGATCTGCTCGTGATCGATGGCGAGTTGCAGCGCATCGCACGGGCGCCCGATCCCGGAGGCTTCGATCGGCAGGCGTGGGCGCATGGCCGCGGGATCGCGCACGAGATGCTGGTGGGCCGGGACGATCGGCTGCATGTGGGCCATGAGCGCCGTTGGACGGACCTGTTCCTGGCAGCGCGCGAACAGGTGAGCCGCTGGATCGAGGACAGCGCGCTGCCGTTGCGCGATCGGGCGCTGGTGAAGGCCTTGGTGCTCGGACTGCGCGATGAACTCGATGCCGGGCAACGCGATGCCTTCGCGCGCAGCGGCACCATCCATGTGCTCGCTGTCTCCGGCATGCACGTGGGGCTCATCTATGCCGGACTCGCCTTCCTGCTGCGGTGGCTGGGCAAGGGTCCGCGCGGACGCCTGTGGCGCGGGCTGATCATCCTTGCGGCGTTGTGGGGCTACGCGGGCATCACCGGTGGCGCTCCCAGCGTGATGCGCGCGGCCTCCATGTTCAGCGTGTTCACCGTCGCGGGCATCGGGCGGCGCCAGACCGACCATCTGAACAGCTTGTTCGCCGCAGCATTCTTCCTGCTGATCGCGGATCCCGCCATGCTGCTGCAGGTCAGCTTCCTGCTCTCCTTCCTGGCCGTATGGGGCATCGTTCTCTGGTACCGCCCGTTGCTCGCGCTCTGGTCGCCGGAAGCCTGGGTGCTGAAACAGGCGTGGTCGCTCACGGTGGTCTCCTTCAGCGCGCAGCTGCTCACCGCGCCGCTCTGCATCTGGCTGTTCAAGGCTTTCCCCATCTGGTTCCTGCCGGCCAACCTCATTGTGGTGGTGGCGGCCAGCCTTGCGGTGTATGGTGGCGTGGCGCTCATCGTGCTGCACGCCGTGCCGTGGGTGGGCGAGGCATTGGCCTGGATGATGGAATTGCTGTTGGGCCTGGTCTCAGCGGCAACCGCCTTCTTCGCCTCACTGCCATTCGCCTATCCGCCGGTACGCGTGAACGCGCTGCAGATGGCTTTGCTCTATGGCGCGATCGGGTGCATCGCCGCGCATGCCCGCTGGCGATGGCGAGGCATGTGGCGCTTGGCCATCCTATGCCTCGCATCGGTGATCGCTCATGGTGCCTTCACAGCGAAGCAAGCGGCGGATCGATCCGTGTTCGTAGTGTACGACAGCTACCAAGG
>CAZFBP010000108.1:6219-9858 GCA_964517255.1 uncultured Chryseobacterium sp. | reverse complement strand
GCTCATGCAACCGCTGTTCGCCGAGGTGAGGTCGCCCACGCTGCCGTTGTTCTGCGGGGTGAATGGCACCGGGTCGTTGTTGCAGAGGATCGTGGCGCCGGGGCAGTCCTCGTTCGGCGGCGGGATGGCCGCCAGGCAGTTCACACCGGTCAACGTCGCGGTCCCGGTCACTGCCGGGATGTTGCTCTGGTAGAGCGAGTAGGGCTGGCCCACCACGTCGAAGGTCCAGTAATTGTCCTGTGGGAAGTAGCCCACGCCGTTGTACGTGATCTGGATGTCGCTCCCGTTGTTCGCGCTGATCAGCACCTGATCGTACTGGCCGCTCGAGAGCGTGTACGTGCTGGGCGTGCCGCCGTTGATGATCACTGTGATCGTGGAGCCGGACCAACCGTCGCCGAAGATGTCATACATGCGCAAGGCGAAGATGCACGCGGCATTGGGGTTGAACGAGCTCTGGCAGGAAAGCGTGGCCTCCCACCCGGCGTAGTTGAAGATGTCGTCACTGGTGTACGAGATGGTGAGACAGCCAGTGGGATGCGTGCTGGTGAACGAGCCAGGGTTGATGTTGCCTGTGAAACCGCCAGAGCCCAAGGTCTGGTTGCACCAGCCTGCAGGCCCGCCGCAGGTGGGCAGGCCATTCCCGCTGAGCCATTGCGTGCCGTTGGCATTGTTCGGGGAGACCACTGGGCCGTTGTAGATGTACACGTTGTCCCAACCAGTCTCCATGTTGAAGGCGGTGAATGTCAGGGTCACCGCATCGCCAGGCACGTCGGGGCAATAAGTCTGGCTCCAGAGTGGCTGACCCGGCGGAATCGTAGCACCACCACCGATGCAGGCATATGGCCAACAGTTGTTCCCGCCGAAGTTGTTCGGGTTCTGGTTCACCGCGTTTCCAACGGTGCCTCCCGGTCCGCCCGGATCGTACACCGTGGTGCCGCAGATGCCCGTGGGTGGCGGCGGTGGGGGTGGCGGAGGTTGAGGCACTCCGCATCGGATCACCGCGCTCCAACCCGAGTTCACGATGCTGAAGTCCGAGGTCCAGCGCACGGTGAGACAGCCGCCATTGCCCAATGTCGCCGTGAATGTGCCGGGGCTTGCCGCTCCGGTAAAGGTGCCCAAGCTGGGCGAGACGATGCTCGGGCCATCGAACACCGTGAGGAAGTCGAAGTTCGCTTCCACATTGAATGAGGAGAAGGTGAGCGTGATGACCTGACCGACCGGTGGGCAGAAGGTGTAGGTGCTGAGCTCGTTGTTGGTGTACTGCGCGGCCGAGCCGCCGCTATCGAAAAAGTTGCTCCCCACCACTTGAAGTACCGTTCCCGATGACGTTGTGGTGTGGCAAAATCCGGGGCCGGGTTGGATGGGCGGCCCGCAGCTCACGCTGATCACCCAGCCGGTGCTCACCACGCTGCCATTCGAAACGAAGCGGATGGTGAGGCATCCACCAGCGGCCGAGGAGACGATGCCTGGTGGCGTCTGCCCGCCGGAATACACGCCCAGCACGGGCGAAGCGATGGATGGGCCGTTGTAAACCGTGAGGAAGTCCGAATTCAGCTGTGTGCTGAAGGAGGTGAAGTCGATGGCCACCACATCGCCGGCGTTCACCGGGCAGAAAGTCTGCTCGAAGACCTCGTTGTTGCCGTAGTTCCCCGTTGGGCCGCCGCTGTCGCTGCTGTTCAGGTCGCATCCGAAGATGGGCGCCGCAGCGGTCTGGCGCGCGCAGATGTTGAATGGACCCACGTTGCCCGTTTGCCGCCACACCCGCAGGTACACCGTGGTGCCCGGAGCCAGGCCGGCGAAGAGCTGCATGGGCATGCCCGCGCTGAAGCTGCTGCCTGCCACCTGGCAATTCACAGGAGGCACCAATGAGAGGTTCGCAGGTGCACAGCCGCCGCTGGATGTGTACAGCGCGAAGGCCGCATCGGTCAATCCGACGGCCTGCGTGTTGAATTCCAACTGCCCATTGGGCGGCACGGTCACCGAGTACCACACGTCGTTCTGCACGGGTGCTCCGCACGGAGGAACAGCGTAAGCGTTGTTGGTCGATGCGCCTTCGTTGGAGGTGGGCACCAGATTGCAGGTCAGGCTGGTGGCCAAAGGAATCGCGCCGCAGGCCTCATCGTTGGGCGGCGGCAGGTTCTCGGTGGCGCAGATGCTGAAGGTTCCGTTGAGCGTAGCGCCTTCGGGCCAGACCCGGATATAAATCGTCTCGCCTACCACCAAAGGTGGTGCGATGGCCGGCGCGGTGGTCTGGCTGTTGATGCGCGGCATCGGGTTCGTCGCCCCGAACTGGTCGTCGTTGCAGGCGATCATGGTCATGGTCCCGGAGAAGGGGAGGCACTCCGAGCCGCCGACGCTCAAGCGGTACCAGGCCATCGACATATCGGAGATCGTGCCGGCGAAGGTGTTGATCGTGAAGGCGCCGCTGGCGGGCACGGTGACCTCGAACCAGACATCGTTGTTGACGGGCGTGCCGCAGGTGGGCGCACCGACCGTCAGACCGGGAGGCGTGGTATTGGTGGCGAATTCGGTATCGTAGGTGGTGGGGGAGCATACTGCGGGAGTGGGAAGGTCGAAGGCGCCGCAGGGCAGATCGTTGAAAGGTGGCGTGGGCTCGAACGCGCAGATGTTGAAGGTGCCCATGTTGCCGATGTTGCTGTTCGGCCAGATGCGCACGTAGATCGTGCTGCCAGGGACCACCAGGCCGCTCACATCCAGCGTTGGCGTCGGACCCGCGTTGCAGGCCACCACGCTCCAGCTGGCCAAGGGCGCGCTGCAGGCGGGCGCGTTGTACACCGCCATGCCCAGGCTGGTGGCACTCACCAGCGTGGTCTGGAAACGGATGTTGCCGCTCGCGGGCACTACGGCGCTGTACCAGATGTCGCGGCCGAAGTACGCGCCACAGCCGGGGTTGGGAACCAGGCCGGTCTCTGTGCTGCCCCATACTGCGGTGCCGGGCTGGTAGGTGCAATCAATCGGCACCGGATCGGTGAACGCGATGGCCGTGCAAGGAACGTTGTTTGGGGGTGGTGTGGGAACGCTGCATGTGATGATCAGCGTGCCGGTGAGCCCTGCGTTCACCACGCAAGGGTTCTGGAACACACGAACGCGGTAAATGGCGTTGGTCTGCGGGCTCCAGGTGAGCTCCGCAGGGCCGTTCGGTGTGCCGCAACCATCGTTATCGAACACCGGTCCGTAATAGCCTGCGGCGACTGCGGCGAACGTGGTGCTGGTGATGCTCAGTGAGAAGTTGTTCGCCGGTGCACTGGTGCAGAGGCTGAAGGTGTATTCATTCCCCTGGCACATGTAATACTGCACGTAGTTGCTCGCGTTGATCGGAACCGAGAACGTTGAAGGGCAGATGGTGCAGGTGGATGCGCTTGGAGAACTTCCGAAGATGGCGCCGACGGGAGGTGATGTGTCCGGCCAAGGATGAGGCGCTGGTGAAACGGGCACCGTCGCCGGTAGCCAGTTGGCGTCGGTCACAAGTGAGGTGACACCCATGCCAGTGCCCGTGCATTGCGCGCTGGCATCGTTCGCTGACAGGCCCAGGAGGGCAAAGCCAAGCAGCACTGCCGCCATGCGTAGGCCGGCTGCCAAGGTGTGAGCGGAACGGAACAGGTGGGGGAGGGTAATGTG
>CAZFBP010000108.1:5846-6209 GCA_964517255.1 uncultured Chryseobacterium sp. | reverse complement strand
AATTGAGGGGGTGAATATACCAGCTTGGCTTTGTTGATAACTCCCGTAACCGGCGAAGGTTCACACGGTTCGAGCAGCCATTCGCCGGTGATTCGGGGCATTCCAATGCGCAGCGGGGTTTCACTTATGGGACGTCCGCGAAGCCCGTCCGTTGCCCTTCGGTTCATAATTCAAATGCCTTGCCTGCGCCTGGCGCCCGCTCATACTTCGACCAGCATTGAGGGCCTCGACGAACAGGCGAGGAGGGTCGATGCGGGAATGAACAAGGGCCGGGTGCGCGCCCCGGCCCTTGCCCTTGGGTTTCTACGCCCCTAGCGCCGTATGAACCTCGCGTGGCCTAACGTCTCACCACGCTGGTCCTCG
>CAZFBP010000108.1:4091-5836 GCA_964517255.1 uncultured Chryseobacterium sp. | reverse complement strand
CCACTTCCAGCGGCACCTCCACCTGGTTGGTGCCTTCCACAGCGCTCGCCCTGCCTGCGCGGATCACGCGGCCGCTGGCATCGAGGATTCGCCAACCCACCGTGCCTTCGTCGTTCGCTTGGAAGCTGGCCCAGAGGCTGGCGCCGGCCGGGTTCGGGAATACGGTGAGTCCCCCACCCGCAGCGAGCAGCGCGGTGACAACCGGGGAAAGCTGACCCTGGCCTTGAGCATCCACCTGCTCCACGCGGTAGTACTTGAGGCCCGAGCCCGGCGCCACATCGGTGAAGCGATAGGTCGTCTTCGCACTGCTGCTTCCCGCTGCGTCCATCGTTCCGATCAGGCTGTACTCAAGCGCATCGCTCGAGCGCTCCACGCGGAAGTAATCGCTGCCCTGCTCGCTCGCCGTCTCCCAGGTGAGCAGCACCTGGCGGCCCCGTGGCTCCGCTTTCAGGCCCAGCCATTCCACGGGCAGCAGGTTGCAGTCCAGGATGCTCGATGGAGTGTTGTTCCAGTTCAGCGTGAAGGACAAACCGTTCATGGAGTAGTTGTCGATGTAGAGCAGGTAGCTCTGGTTGGCCGCCACGGGCAGCGCGCTCGAGAAGGGCGGTCCGCCGGCGCCTTCGGTGGCATTCAGTGCGGTGGTGCTCAGGCCGGTGGTGTTGGCCACGGCCGACCAGTTGCAGCGGATCGGCGGCGCAGGGGGCGGGCAGGGCGGCGTGCCGGCATAGGGACCCCACATGGCGAAGTCGTAGTCCGTGCCGGGCGTCACTGCGATATTGAAGGCAATCGTGCCCGCGGCGTTCGTGGTGAAGCGCAGCCAAACGCCCTGGCTCTCATTGGCCAGCACGCAGCCGCGATTGGTCGCGCTCAGGTCTTGGCTGTTGCCGAAGTTGCCCGGTGCGAAGGTGAAGGACTGCGAGTTGCAGATCTGCTGCGCGCCGATGCAATCGGAGATGGGGGCCGGTGGCACATTGCAGGTGCCATCCACGGTGAAGGCGTAGTTGAATCCGCTGGCCGGCGGGTTGGTGCTGCCGAACATGATGAAGCCGTTGTTCGCCAGAATGCTGTACGAGATCTGGTTCTGGAATCCGCCGGCCGGGGTGTACGAGAGCGTCACGTTGGCGCCCAGCGGAGCGCTGAACACCACCGTGCTGATCGAGCCGAACACCGTGTAGTTGGTGCAGGTGCCGTTGATGCAAAGCGTCACGAAGCCGCCGTTCCAGCCATCGCCCGCGCTATCCTGCAAGCGCAGGGTGTAGGCGCAAGGCGCCGGGGTGGCCGAATTGCGCGCGCAGAGCAGGAAGTTGCCGTCGTTGCCGGTCTGGCGCCACACGCGGATGTACACCGTGGAGCCGGGCGTGAGGCCCGTCACCGTGGAAGCGGGCATCGCCGCTCCATTGCCGCTGCCACCGACCGAGCAGCCGCCGTTCCCCGTTGGCACCGCAGTGAGGCTCAGGTTGCTCGAGCCGCAGGAGCCCGTGGCGGTGTACACCTGGTAACCACCATCGGTCATCTGCATGTCGTCCGAATCCAGGATCAACTGGCCGTTCGCCGGCACCACGGCCGAGAACCAGACGTCGCTGTTGTAAGGGCCGCCGTTGCATAGGGCGACGGGGATGCTCACCACCCCGGGCGCCGTGCCGCCGGTGATCGTGGCGAACTGCGTGGAGTAGGGCGCCTGGAAGTAGCAGCCGCTGTTCACCTGCAGCGCGATGGCGCCGCACGGATTGTCGTTCGGCGGCGGC
>CAZFBP010000108.1:0-3991 GCA_964517255.1 uncultured Chryseobacterium sp. | reverse complement strand
TGTCGTTGGGCGGCGGGATGGGCTCATAGGCGCAAAGCTGGAAGCTGCCCATGTTCGGGGCGCCGGTCTGCGGCCATACACGGATATAGACCGTGGTGCCGCCCACGAGGCCGCTCAGCGAGACGAAGTCGTTGCAGTTGCAGCTGTTCGCCACGATGGTGAGGGCGCCCGGCACGCCGGTGTACACGGCGAAGGCCAGGTTGTTGGCGCTGATCTCTTGCAGGATCACCGAGAGGTTGCCGCTGGCCGGAACACCCACGCTGTACCACACATCGTAACCGCTGAATGAGCCGAAAGCGGTGGCGCAACCACCGGCGGTGCAACCGCTCGGCACGCCCGCTGAAGTGGTCGCCCAGGCCACCGTGCCACTCACCATGGTGCAACTGGTGGGCGCCGGCGACCCCAGATTGGTGGCGTTGGCCGGCTCATCGTTGAGCGGCGGTGGCGGCACTGGGTTGCAGGCGATTTGAATCGTCCCGCATTGCCCACCATTCACCGTGCAGGTGTTGTTCCAGAGACGGATCCGGTAATTGCCCGTGACCGAGGGAGCGAAGGTCACGGTGGCATGGCCCCCAGCAGTTCCGCAGCCGTCATCGTCCCAGGAGGGTGGTGTGGCCAATGCCAGTGCTGTTCCAGCAGTGGTGGTGACGGCCAGCACCGAATTCCAAGCGGTTGCGGCAGCGCACATCGAAATGGTGTACACGTTGCCCACGCACATCTGGTATTGGAAGTACTGTCCGGAGCACATGTTCGCGCTGAACACGGCAGGGCACACCGAGCACGCAGCGCCATTCGCCCCGGTGCCGGGCGAGACCGGATTGTTCGGCGGATAGTTGAACGCCCATGGGGTGGTCGTCGCGTAATTGTGCAGCACGTTGGTGCCGGTGCCGCTGGCGTTGGCGCTCAAGGTGAGCGTGGTGCCTGCAATGCTGAGAATCGTGGTTCCGGGCGGGATGTTCGGGCCCGATACGACCATGCCCACGGCCAATCCTGCCGCAGAGAGCACAGTCACCGTCGGGCTGTTGAGCGTGGTCGTGGTGGCCACATTGCCGCTGATGTTCGGCGGAACCGAAGGCGCATTCCAAGTGCCTACGAGTGTCTGCCCCAACTGCGTGGTGAAATTCTGGAGGCAGGGCGGCTGCGCGACCGCTGTGGTGGCGAGCAGGCCGGCGAAGAGGGAGAGCGCGTAGTGCTTGATCATGGTGACGGCGGCGCTTAGCGTTGCTGGTGAATCGGTGTCGCGCTGATCTGCTGCTGCGGATGAACGGCGTTCCATTGGTCAACCGCGGCGCGGTAGCGCGCCATGTCGGCCTGCTCATCGCCCGTGGAGATATAGACCGGCACGGTGGGCGCGGCGTTGAGGCCGAGGTCCTCTGCGGTGCGCGTGCCGGCCTTCAATTGGATGCCGTTCGCTTCGAGGAAGGCCCGGTAGATGCCCTCGGCCTGCAAGCTGCTGCTCTTCAGTTGCAGGATGCGGTAATCATCGGAGTGGAAGAGTTCGGCTCCCGCATCCACGGAGACCAGCGTTTCCGTGAGGCGCTTGAGCTGGCCGGGAGCGACTGGGCTCAACGTCTCGAAGTAGATGAAAGCAGGGCCTTGAGCCATCGCGCCGCATAGGCTGAGCAAGAACGCGGAGAGCAGGAATGGGCGGTTCATCATATTGCAATCGTTTGGCGCCGCCAATTTAGATTAAACTGGCCATCAGGGGAATAGAAGCATTCAACAGGTTGTCAACGGAATGCGTTGGATGGATCAACGCCGAGTCGATACCCGAAGACGCCCTTGCAACGAAAGGTTGCCTTCCGGAGTTCAGCGGTCCAGTACCAAGCGAAGATGCTGCGGGGCGGCCGCGGCCATGCTGAGGCGCAGCGTGTAATGCCCCATGGCCAGGCCATCCAACCGCAAGGGCACTTGGTTGATTCCTGCTACCGCCGCTGCATTGGCCAGCAGTTGGGTCCTTCCGGCCGGGTCGATCAACTCGAGCAGGAGCGCGCCATCGTTCGCGGCATCGAATCGAACCAGCACCTCGCCCCCTGCAGGATTCGGAATGGCCGTGGGCTGGTTCAGGGCTCCACCATGGAAGACAGCTACGCTCGGGCTCAGTCTGGCGCTGCCGTCCTGGTCCACCACCTTCAGCCGGTAGCGGTTCCAGCCCGCCTCCGGGCTCGTATGGCGGAAGGCGTAGCGCGTGGACAAGCCGACGGAGCCCGAGGCCGCAACCGTTCCTACCTGTTCGAAGAGCCCTTCGGCCCCGCTGCGCTCCACCTCGAAGCGTGCGGTGCCATGTTCGGTCAAGGTGGTCCATTCCACGCGCACGGCATCTGGGCTATCCGAGGCTTCTGGCCCGAGCAGCTCTGCGCCCAGGATCGTGCAGTCCAAGGAGGCGCCGCCCTGCAAGTCCCACCCAAGGCTGAAGGAAAGGCCGCTCTGGCTCCAGTTGCTGATGTACATCAGATACACCTGCCCGACGACCACATCGAGGTAGCGAACCCATTTGTCGCCGAACGCATCTTCGGTAAGGTCAGTAGCCGTGAAGTTCAATCCGGTGGCACCGCTAGGCGCGGCGTAAGAGCAGCGCAAGGGCGCGGTGAGCGGCGGGCAGATGGAACTGGGCGTGCTGCCCGGCGGGAAGGGCCCCCAGATGGCGAAATCGTAATCGTCCGCAGGATTGGCCGGGTTGATGGTATAGCCGATCTGGCCGCTGGCGCTGATGGTGAAATTGTACCAAGTGCCCTGCCGCTCAGTGTTCGCCAGGCAGCCGGCGGTGGTGAGGTTCAGGTCCGCCACCAGGCCGGTGTTGTTCGTGTTGTTGTTGAAGGTCTGGCCGTTGCAGATGGTGACGCTGCCCAAACAATCCTCAGGCGGGGCGGGCGGAGGCACGCACGTCAAGGTGCCCGCATAGACCACGCCGGCCACGGGTGGGCTTCCCGAATTGAACACGGCGCCTGCGCCCAAGGTGAGCGAGTAGCTGTTCTCGCCCTGCCAGGCCCCCGAATTGTTGTACGAAAGGACAATGGTGTTTCCCGGCATGATCGCCAATGGAATCGCGTTGTTCGACCCGGTAACCGTGTAGTACTGGTAAGGGCCGCCATTGATGCTGACCCCGACGTTGGACGTGCCCCAGCCGTCGCCGAAGGAATCGTAGAGGTTGAGCATGTAGATGCAGCCGCCCGGCGGAGGCACCACGGGCGTTGAGCAATTGACCGTGAGCGTGGCGCACGCGGAGAGGCTGGTGCAGGGGAACGCGTCGATGAGCACGCGCAACTGCCCAGTGAAAGTGGCCACCCAGGTAATGCTCGACTGCAGGCCGCATGCGTCATCGTTGAAGCCGAGCGAGCCGCCGCCGGCGTTGTTGTACAGGGTGATCTGCGTGTCCCACAGGGTGGTGCCGCAGGTGCTGAAGGTGTAGGTGTTGCCGGCAACTACATTGATGAGCTGGTACTCGCCGCCGAAGAGGCAGGTGCTCGCCACGGTCGAGCCCGGGCAGCTGGGCGTGGTGGTCTGCCAATAGGTGTTGTCATTCGGGCACTGGCCGTGAGCCGAGTGCGCGAATGCCAGGATTGCTGTTGGAAGAACGAGGCGGGCGTAACGTCCAACCATGCGAATCGTGGATTAGCGGTATGATGGATCGCCAAGCATGAGCTGATACTCCTTTGGATGCGCGGCGATCCAGGCTTGCTTGGCAGCGGCGTGCCGTTGATCATCGCCTGCGGGGTCGCCGGTATCCATGCGCGTCGGGAAATCGTTTGGGCGGGGGGTGGCCGACACCGCGTGGAACCGCCGTGGGCCTTCGTTCAGCGCGTGCAGCAGGACCTCATGAGGAATCGAGGCATCGATGCGCACCTTAAGATAATCGCCATCGGCCGAGAGCAGCACGCGCTCATCCAGGCGCTTGAGGCCCTCGGCGATGCGCTTGAAGCTGGCCCCATCCACCAGTGCGTCGCAGCGGAAATGCTGGACGGCTTGTGCCTGCGCGTCCGCGCGCTCGGCG
>CAZFBP010000107.1:0-9896 GCA_964517255.1 uncultured Chryseobacterium sp. | reverse complement strand
TATGGCGCAGCAGCCATTCCTCACGCATTCGGATGAGCCGGTTTGGAATGTCCGGTGGACGCTTTCCGGCGTTGGGGCCTCCACAGGAACTTGGACCTATTCAATGCCCACGAGCGCTAGCATTGAGGGAGTGGAGTATCAGGTGCTCGGGATTGGCTGGGGTATTTCAGGAATGAAGGGAACAAGACCTACTTCCGCCGACCTGCAGGCCCGGGATTCCTTGCTTGTGATTACTCGCTTGCCATCGGCGACACCGTTTTCATCGGGATTGAACCTGGAATCCTGCCGGAGACCATGCCCTTCAAGCTGGAGAACATCGAGACGATGGTCTTCGAGGGGGTTGGACGCAGAAGATTCACCATGCGCTTCAATCCGAATTGGATGGGCGAACCTGACGAACCGCTGAACGGGACGATGTATTGGGTCGAAGGGATCGGATCCACCATGCATCCGTTCTTCCACCTCGCGTGCATCCATGACGGCTGTGAGGCCACCTACAGCGCAACATGCGTTGATAGCCTCGGCGTTCGCGTGCATCAAGCTGCGGCGAACTGCGGCGTATCCGGTGTTGGCATTCCCGAGAATGAAGCCGGTTCAGAGACCGCCCTTTCCGCTGTGATCGACGGAGGCCGCATCCGGGTCGCTTATCCAGCGCGTTTCGAGGAAGGCATGCTCACGATCATGGAACCGAGCGGGAGACTGCTATTGTCGCGCCACGTGAATCCGAGCATGCGCGACCTTGCCTTGGCGCCTCGCGCAAGCGCACTTCTCATGGTTGAGCTGGTCGATGTCGAAGGCCATCGCTGGGTGGTCCGTTTTGCCAACGTGCGCTGATCGGAGACATCAATTGATGGGCACTTTGGCGGCCTTCCCGATCAGGCGTTCACTTCAACGCTTCATCTCCTTCGGGTCCCTCCGCGCATCGAAGATGTCGTTCACAACGATGGTGTCACCATCGATGCGATAGACGATCTTGAAGTGCCTCACGACAAGACGACGGTGCCCGAGGTTGGCCCACTCAAGTTCTGGCTCGAATTGCCCCGCGCCCGGGTTCTTGGCCAACCACCGGAGGCGTTGGCGAATCAATCGTTCGAGACCGAGCAGGTAACGCTTGCTGTAGAATGCCGAGAGAATGCGCAGCGAGAGCCGAAGGCTATCCTCGGCCTGCGGAAGCACGACAAGCTTCATTTCCTGCGAACGGGCTTCTTTGGAGCCACGTACAGTGAATCGATGAAGCCCTTCATTCCGGAGCTGAATTCGTCCAAGGTCTTGAAGCGCCCAGCCTTATAGTCCTCCTCGCTCTGCAGCACCCGTTTCACCAAATCGCTCTGATAGGCCACTCCGCGGGTCCGGCGCTGAAGCACATTGTCCACCAAGTCTAGCACAGCTCCATCTTTCTCGGACTCGATCAGTTTCTTGAGCAGCGCCTTTTTCGCTGAGGTGGTCATGCTTTGAGTTTCTCCAAATGTAGAAGAGCGAGTCGCGATTGAGTCCTTCAGCGTGTCAGCACCAGTCTCTTGTTTATTACCGCACGGCGCTCATTGCCTGACTCCCAGCCCTTTCCGGCCGCCCCCTGCGTAGCTGCTGCCCGCCTATATTCGCAGCCCAATTCTCAAAAGGCAATGGCAATCATCGGCAAGATCCGCGAGCGTAGCGGGCTCCTGGTAGCGCTCGTGGGCGGCGCATTGGCCCTCTTCATCCTCGACGCGCTGCTCAGCAACAATACGGGCAGGGGCGGCCGCAGCGACGAGGCGGTGGGCGAGGTGGCGGGCGAGGAGATCATGCGCTCGAGCTTCGACACCCGCGTGGATGAGGAGGTCGAGAGCTATCGGCAGGAGTTCGGCCAGCCGGGCAACGCGCAGGTGGCTGAGCAGGTGCGCAACACGGTGTGGAACGAGATCGTGAAGTCGCGCGTGATGATGAAGCAGGTGGAGGAGGCCGGCTTCACGATCACCAAGCCGGAGTACGACGATATCCGCTTCGGCGACAATGTGGCCCCCGAGTTCCGCGGCCAGTTCAGCGGTCCTGATGGCAAGCCCGACCAGGCGCGGCTGCGCGAGTACTTCAACAGCATCCAGCTCAACGCGCCCATTTACCACGAGATCCAGAGCCGCCGCGTGCAGGAGAACCGCCTCTATGCCAAGTACACCACGCTCATCAAGAAGAGCGTCTTCGTGAACAAGGCCCAGGCGCGCGATGAGTTCGGCGCGAAGAACACCCGCGCCACGTTCGATTTCGTGGCCAAGCGCTACGATAGCGAGGCCGATAGCCTTTACCCGGTGAGCGATCAGGAGCTTCGCCGCTACTACGACGAGCACAAGAACGAGCTGAAGTACAAGCAGCAGGCCTCGCGCACCTTCGATTACGTGCTCTTCCCGGTGCTGCCCAGCGATGGCGACCGAGCCGCCATCGCGGCCGATATGGCCACGCTGCGCGCGGCCTTCGAGACCGCAGAGGACGATAGCGCCTTCGTGGTGGCCAACGCCGCGTCGCGCGCCTACAGCAAGGTGCCCTACACGCCCGGCAGCGTGGACATGCTGAACGATTCGCTCATCGTGAACGGCGCGGTGGGCACCGTGGTGGGCCCCTACCTCGAGGGCAACAGCTTCAAACTGGTGAAGGTGAAGGAGCTGGCCGATGTGCCCGAGGCGCGCGTGCGCCACATCCTGCTCAGCACCCAGAAGGACAAGGGCGAGGACGTGCAGAAGGTTCGTGCCGACAGCATGCTCGCCGTGGTGAAGAAGGACCGCAGCAAGTTCCCGGACCTGGTGACCAAGTTCAGCGACGACCCCGGCAGCGTGAGCAACGGCGGGGTGTACGAGTGGTTCGACAAGAAGCAGATGGTGCCGGAGTTCACGGCGGCCAGCTTCGATGAGAAGAAGGGCGCCATCACCATCTGCAAGACCAGCTACGGCTTCCACATCGTGGAGGTGCTGGACCAGCGGAGCCGCCAGGAGCGCCGGATCGTCACGGTGGACCGCGCGCTGAAGCCCAGCCCGGCCACATTCAACGAGGCGTACAAGAAGGCCAACGAGTTCAGCCTGCGCAACAAGACCCCGGAGACGCTGAAGGCCGCAGCCGATACCCTGGGCCTGCAAGTGACCAATGTGCCCGACTTCCGCGCTGACAGCCGCTATGTGCAGGGCCTCAACGCGCCCGCTGAGCTGATCGGGTGGGTGAACCGCGCGGAGATCGGGCAGGTGAGCGACCCCAAGACCGCTGGCGACAACTACGTGGTGGCCGCGCTGATCAGCACGAAGGAAGAGGGCGTGCCCGAGCTGGAGGATGTGCGCGAGGCCTTCACCAAAGCGGCGGCCAAGGAGAAGAAGGCCGAAGCGTGGCTGGAGAAGATGAAGGGCAAGACTGACCTGAGCGCGCTGGCCAATGAGGTCGGCGCCGCATCGCAGAGCGCCACCGAAGCCGCTTACGAAGGCTACAGCCTGCCTGGCGGCTACGCCGAGCACGAAGTGATCGGCAAAGTGTACGCCTTGCAAGGCGGGCAGACCAGCGTGCCGCTGAAGGGCGACAACGCGGTGTACGTGGTGAGCATGAAGAGCATCAACGAGCCGCCCGCCGAGGGCGACATTGAGGGCGAGAAGGGCAGTTTGCTGGGCCGCTTGCAGAGCCGTGCCGAGAGCGGCGTGCTGAAGGCGCTGCAAGAGGCTGCGGGCGTGAAGGACTACCGGCACTTGCACTACAACTAGGCGCGGAAGCGCCAAATGGAGAGCGCCGGCATGGCCGGCGCTCTTTCGTTACAGGCTGATGGGGCCGTTGCGCTTGCCGGGCGAAGCGGTACAGGCTGAATGGTGAGCGGTTCGGTGGCCGCGCAGCGGAATGGCTGTGGGCTACTGGCCTTCGGGCGATGGGGAAGGCGGCTGGTAGCGGTCCTTCAGTTCTGAGGCAAGGCTGATGATGGTTTCGGGCGATAGGGTGCTGATGAGGCGCTGCAGGTCGTTGTTCTCGAGCGGCCCTTTGCGGAGCGGGAGGAGCACATCGTTGGATGGATTGATGCCCCGGCCATGCGGTTTATAGCAGAAAAGGTCGTGCGGCAGGACATGGAGCGCACGGCATAGCTTTTCAAGGTGGTCGAATCGGATGCCCTTACAGGAGCCGTTGGTGATGTTGTGGGCGACGTGGTGGGTGAAGCCGTTCTTGACCAAAAAGGCGTATGGTTTGGCAATTCCCTTGAGTTTGGCGATTCGTTCGACATCGAGGGTGATCATTTGATGGCGGTTTTGGAGTTATTGCGATGGGTTGCTTGAAAAACCCGATACGGGGCTCGGATTCTGGGACGTTCTGATACGGAAAGCCGACGAACTCTTGATGAAGCGGGATGCTCACATTCCAAAACCTCAATGTCACATTCCAAAACTTCAATCTCTCGTTCCAAAACCTAAATGCCTTGACGGAGAATTCGAATGAAGGGTTCCGGAATTGAAGCGTGGCATCGCTGCATATCAATAACGGGCGTTGCGGACAGGGACGCGAGGGAAGCGGGTGAGATGGGTGCGCTGAAAGGGGCACGTGATGCGATTACATGGTTCATGCGAATATGGCGAAAAAGTAGATCGATCGATTACTTGTTTGGCGGCGCGAACGCTGATGCGGCGCTCCGGTGGATGCCGGGAAACACTAACACCACCATGCGATGAGAAAGGACCTTGAGGACCGATTCACGATGTTCTATGCGACGCAGACCGCTGTTGATGCGCACAACGGTGCTTGGGCGGCGCTGTTGCCCTTCGCGAATGCGGTGACGGCATTCAAGGACAAGATCGTTGCGATCGAAGCGGAGATCGCGAAGCAGGCCACGGACCTTGAAGGCTATGCCCTGGATAAGGGGGAGAAGAAGGAGAAGATGATCCGGAAGGGGCTGGAGATCGCGAACAAGGTGTATGCCTTCGCCATGGATGATGGCAATACGGTGCTGCGGGAGAAGATGGATGTGAGCTACAGCGACCTTGCTGCGCCGCGCGATGCGGTGATCGCGCAGAAATGCCAAGTGATACACGATGAGGCGAACGCCGTGGCGGCGAGCATCGTGGCGTACGGCGTGGCGGCGGGCGACCTGACGGACCTGCAGACGCTGATCGATGATTACGAGGCGGTGATCAGCGCGCCACGCACGGCGATCACGGTGCGGAAGGGAGCGACGGAGGCGATTGAGGCGCTGATCAAGGAGGGAACGACGATCCTGACGACTCGGATGGACAAGCTGATGAGCGAGTTCGAGCTGACGAAGCCGGATTTCTATCAGGAGTACTTCGATGCGCGGATCGTGGTGAATACGGGAGCGAAGGGCGGGGATGAGCCGCCGGTGCCGCCAGAGCCGTAGTGCGCTGCGGAGAGAGCGGCGCATGCTGAATGAGATCGCTTCGCTCCGCTCGCGATGACCGAGCACGTGAAGAGCCCCGCCGATGGTGGGGCTTCTTGCTGGGGACTTGTGGCACCATGGAAACAGGTTCTTCCACCTTTTTGGCGGCAAAAAGGTGGAGCCAAAAAGCCGCCACGATCAAAGCCGTTGCCCGGCTCGCACGGGCCCGCGGCACAGGCCACCCGAGCCGGGCCGGCCGCGCTGATCCCGGGTCGAGCCCGGGACGGACGCCTACCGCACACGGCCTGCCGCGAGCTGCTGCCGCGAGCGAGTGCGGGTGGCTGGGAGGCCAAACTCAGGACTAGGTTTGCTTGATGGACATCAGTCGCGACCTCCAGGCGCTCCCGTTGACACTTTGCCAAATCGCCACGGTGGAAGATGGGGCCAACGCAATAGCCATAGCCCAACTGGATTTCGCCCCAGCTGACGGCCTGAGATTGACAAACCTCAGCCACGACTTCTATTTCCACCCAATTGATATAGAACAATCATTCATCACGAGTCTAGGGCAGCACGTGAGGCTTTACAGAGATAAAGCCATAGACCCTGGGCGCCTACCGCAGGGGTACCACGCAACGTGGCGATTCGATTACGGACTGCACAGTGACAATAGCTGGCCTGAAGGTCCACTCCAATTCAACAAATGGGCGCTGCCGTGCGATGAGTTATTGCGCTACTTGCGTGAAAGCGCAATGACTACCGGATGGCCAAATGGTGTCTTCACCATCGAACTGAAGGATGCCGCCATCATGGAGTTCGAAGTTCCTGCCTGGGATGCGTATCTGCGGTGGATGAAAGCGAGCACATGGAACGTGCAGTTGTACGATGAGACCAGTATAACACCACGGTCACACTTCATGATCGAATACGCGGCGCCGGTGGAACTTGGCACTATACGCCTGCACGAGGGGAGCCTTAGAGTATTCGTCAATTGGGTATGGCAGATGTGGTTGCACGCCCCGCAGCTCTCACTGTGGAATGCAGAGCGGCATACAATGCTGTACAGGGCAGACCCACCACAGGTCTTCAGCAATACCCACGCGTTGGTATTCAAGAAAGAGCTTGTAAAGACCCGCTTCGGACAGTGGTTGAATGCATGGCTTGCCATCGGAGCACGGGAAATGCGAGCCATTAGGCAAGTGATCGACGTGTATGCCAATACCGCTTTGAGCATTGACTTGAAGTACGTGATGACCCACGAAGCCCTTGTTACGTTGGCGAAGGACCCAGAAAATAGCGACAGCGACGAAGCTCTAGCGAGGCATTGGATGAAAGGGGAGCAAATCAACCGCTTGAGAGCGCTTAAGCGATTGGAGCGATTGCGGTTCACGCGAAATGAGATCCTCCATATCGACCGACACCCGCAATTCAAAGAGGGGGATATACTCGAGGGGATTGAAAGGACGAGGGCCCTCTATCAAATGGATGCCGTATTCAGGGCTTTTGTGCTGAAACTCCTGGGCGAACCTGAACAAGCGATTGACGAATACGTGCGGGGCGCATTCATGAGCATCGACTCAATGGCATTGAGGTATTACTGAGTGGGTCTCCATCACGTAAGAGCCAAGTTCCTCACGCTATCCAGCGCTCGCGCACCTCGATGCTCTGGACGGTGCCGACGGGGTCGAAGATGACGTCCCATTCGCCGCCATCGCCCACGTTGCCGCCAGCATACTCGAAGCGGATGCGGAAGTGATCGTGGCCGAGGATGCGCAGCGAAAGCGATTCGCCGTGCTGGCCAATTCTGTTGGTGCGCGGGACGATGCCTTCCTCGGCCACATCGCGCATGAACGACTGGACGCAGATGGGCGGATCGGGGAGATCGAGCACCGCGTGCATGAACAACCGGAAGCGCTGCAAGCTGAGCAGTTCGAGGACCTTGCGGTTCTTAAGCAGGGTCTCCTTCTTGGGCGAGGGCTGATCGTAGGGGTCGGGTTGGACGGTTGTAGGTTGCTCGTCACCGTACTCCGGCCTGCGCTTGAAACCGGCATCGGGGCGATTCATGTAGTGAGTGATGTAGGCATCGAACGAGGGATGGCGCGGCATGAGCAGTTCGACGGCGATGAAGCATTGCTCCCACGGCTCGGCCTTGGGCTGGGTGTACACCACATGGCATTGGAGCAGGAGGCCGTGATCGAGCATGTAGGCGAGGCTGACGTTCTCGAACATGGGGAGGTAGCCGAGCTTGTGGCCTTCCCAATAGACGGCGACGGCATTGTCGTCGTGCTCGTTGTCGTACTCGCGGACGAGGTCGAGGGTATCCTCGTCTTTGATGCGCTTGATGAGCTTGGGGCCTTGGTGGAACTGGAAGCCGCGGATGTAGGTGTCGTAGATAAAGATGAGGTGGCAATCGGTGGTCCAAGCCAAGCGGTCCTGATCGGCCTTGGGCAGGAGCTCGAGTGGCGGCAGGGTGAGCAGGGCAGCGTTGCCGAGCATGCTCTTGAGGAAGGTGAGGCGGTCCATGGGTGATAAAGATGGGTTGAATGCCTTTTCCACCTTTTGCTTCGCCAAAAGGTGGAGTCAAAAGGCGACCACGGCCAAAGCCCTAGGCCCTCGCCACACAGGCTACCGCACTATCGGCTCGGGCCGGGCCGCGCTGGCCGTGGACGCCCGCGCGCGCAGCCTGCCGAGAGCTGGTGCCGACCTTAAATGCCTAGATAATGGTTGGTGCTGGGGAAGACTGGACCACAGATCGCAAACCCACGGGAGCGGGGGTTTGATTGCCTCCTACGGCTCGACCACCACGGACCCCATGATAGATCCAAGAGGCTTAGATTTCGGTCGTTGCATCGCAAGCCCGAAAACAACGCCCGGTCTATCATGAGAACACATAATCCTTCGTCAGTGGCCCTGCTCTTAGCCTGCTTGTTGACACCTGTGACCGCTGTCGCACAAATGATATCCGGGGGATCTTCGCATTCCCTTGCTGTATGCAGCAACGGATCGGCGATGAGCTGGGGAGCAAACTCCTATGGCGAGTTGGGTAATGGAGCAACACTCAGCACCGGGTGCATTTGCGAAGCAAGTCCCGTTGGTGTTATCGTGCTCGATAACATCGTCGCGATCGCTGGTGGTGAAGGCCACTCCCTGGCACTCACGAGCGACAGTGTTGTCTGGGCATGGGGAGCGAACAGTAGTGGCCAGTTGGGTAACGGTACCACCACGCACAGCAACACACCGGTTCAGGTGAACGGCCTCACAGGTGTTGTTGCGATCTCGGGGGGAGGCATGCATTCCGTTGCGCTTAAACAGGACGGCACGATCTGGGCTTGGGGCAGGAACGAAGTGGGCGAGCTTGGCAATGGAACCTTGGTGAACAGTTCTACACCTGTGCAGGTAGGCGGCCTCACAGGCATGGTGTCCGTTGCTGCTGGGAGGTACCATACGCTTGCTGTGAAAAATGATGGGACCATCTGGGCTTGGGGGGCTAATACCTGGGGACAATTGGGCAACGGGGCTGTTGCCACAACAGGCTGTTCCTGTGAAACGCAGCCCTTCCAGATACCGGGACTGGCAGACGTTGCCGCAGTCTCAGGCGGGGCTGAACATTCACTCGCCCTTTTGGGGAACGGCACGGTCCGGGCATGGGGAGAGAACGCTTGGGGGCAATTGGGGAATGGTACGACGATCACCACGGGGTGCTATTGCATCCCAAATCCAGTGCAGGTCAGCGGACTCACGAACATCACCGCCATCTCAAGCGGGGCTGTCCATTCTGTTGCGATGAGGTCGGATGGAACGGTCTGGGCATGGGGCAGGAACCTTGAAGGTGAATTAGGCAATGGCAGCACCACGACAAGCAACATACCAGTACAAGTGAGCGGGCTGACCAACGTTGCCGCAATAGCTGGAAGCAACTACACCTCCCATGCGGTAAAAAGTGATGGCACGGTCTGGGGCTGGGGAAGGAACATGTTCGGGCAGGTTGGCGATGGTAGTACCGATGACAGGCATGCACCCGTCCAGTTGACCGGGCTGTGTTCCGTGTGGACTGGTTCAGAGGACCTTTCCAATGAGGCAACGGTGACGGTATTCCCCAACCCTACAACCGGAATGTTCACGATGCAGAGTGGGGATAGGTCGCGCTTCGTGGGCTTCGATGTTCAGAATGCACTTGGACAATACGTTCACTCCTTGCCAATCAGCACTTCCAGCCTTGAGGTCGATCTTTCCTCTCTGCCGAGCGGTGTCTACTTGCTCAATATCCATGTGGCAAATGGGTCGACGATCTTTCGGAAGCTGATCAAGGAATAGCTCCCGGGCCAGATGCGCTACACTGGCCGATCACTGTTAGAACGTGATGGGCCAAGTTGTGATCGACGAAGTAGTATGATCGCCGCTGGTGCCGTGATGCTGCAGAATATAGTGGTGGAGCCAAAAAGCCGCCACCCCGGGTCAAGCCCGGGGCAGGCAACAAAGACCGGGCGGCTCGGCTACCACACAGGCTCTACGCACCAGCACGCCGACCGTAAGCCTCCGGCGAACCACCTCTTGCCCTTGCGGCCTACATTGCTAGTGGCCG
>CAZFBP010000106.1:0-9943 GCA_964517255.1 uncultured Chryseobacterium sp. | reverse complement strand
GCCACGGAGAAGAAGGTCAGCGGTCCGGGCTCTTCCCAAAGTGCTTGCAGCGTATCGAGCCGCGCGCCCGCCGGCAAGACGATGGGCTGCGGTCCGGTGAAGCCCGCACGGTAGAGCACGTCACCATCGCGCAGCGCGGTGGTCTCGGTGCCGTACGGGACCAGGCCTCGTTCGCACGCGTACCACTGCCAGCCGTGATGGCCCACGACGAACGAACGCGCATCGCTGACCGGCTCAATGCGCGCGGCCATGCGACGGTAGTAGCCTGCATGCATGAAGTCTGAGACGCCCAGGGCCAGGCCAAGGCCAACCGTGAGGACGATGCCGATCCGCACGAGGCGTTTCGGCGCTTGCGCGATGATCGGCGCGGCCGCCAGCAGCAGGAAGGGATACGAGAGCAGCACGTAGCGCGCGGCGGCGAAACTGGCGAAGAGCAGATGGAAGAGCGCGAGGGCCGCAGCGAATCCGAGCGCCAGCACGCGCGGCTCGAGCAGCGCGCGCAACGATGGCCGTATCCCGCGAAGCGCTGCCACGGGCACCAGCACGGTGAGGCAGGCGCCGTTGATGAGGAAGATGCCCGTGAGCACCGGTGCGATGCGCTCTTCACCGATCAGCCGGAAGGCCACGGCAAGGCCGGCCCCGAACAGCGCTATCGGCGCCGTCGCGCACACGCCGATGAAGAGGCGTCTTCCCTTCTTCCACGGATAGAGCAAGGGCGCCAGGAAGCTGAGGCCGCCGATGCAGGCCATGTACTCGAACCAGGGCACACCGCCGTGCGGGGCATCGGCCTTGGCGAAAAGGTGCGGCGCGCCGATCTCGTGGATGTTCCAGAGCGTCCAGCCGACGAGCACCGCCATCGGCACCAGCAGCGCAGGCAGCGCGCGCCAATGCCTTCCGACGACGATGGCCGCCGCGTGCAGCACGATGAGCGGCAACGCCACGTACTTGATCAGCGCAGCGGCCGCGAGCAGGAGCGCGACGCCTGCGTGATCGAGCAGGCGCCCCGTGCGCCTGGCGCGGAGCAGCAGCGCGAAGGCGGCGAGGAGCAGTGCGAGCAGCGGCATCTCCATCATCACGTTCTGCCCGGCAACGAATGCGGGGAAGAAGGCGAAGAGCAGCAGCGGCACGCGTGCATCGCGCAGGCCCATGAGCGATGCGCAACGCGCGAAGCACCAAAGCGCAACCAGTGCGGACAATGCCGTGAGCACGTGCATGGCAGGCTCGCTCCAGCCCAGCAAGCCTGCCACAGCGGCCAGCGCGTAATAGAAGAGCGGTGGGTGCGCGCCCTGCTGCATGAGCACCGGATCGTTGCCCCAGTGAATGGTGCCGGAGTAAGGCGACGACGGATGCTCCAGCACATGCTCGGCCATGAGCAAGTGGAAGGTGTCATCGACCAGATAGGCCTTGAAGAGGCTGGGGACGGAAAGCACGAGCCAGAGTCCGATGATCAAACGCACGGGCAGCCGCGCGGACTGCGCTTCTCCTTCAACTGCCTCGCCGCTCATGTGGTCGTTCTCAAAAGTAGCGTCCTGCTCTCGTCAGGCTTCTTTGAACGTCGAAGGCCCCGGATCGCTCCGAGGCCTTCGCAGAAATGCGTTGCAAGATGCTCAGAACGCGTAGCCGATGCTGATGCCGCCGCGCAGCACAGGGAACACTTTGTTCTCGAAATCGGCCCAGGCCTTTGAATCAGTGGCCCCAGCCTTGGGGTCGGTGAGGATGTCACCAAGGATGAAGACCTGGATATCCTCATCGTCCTGGTACTTCTCGATGTTGCGCTTGATGGTCTGGTAATCCTCCAGCTCGAGGTTCGGGTCGTTGGTTTCCAGGTGCGCCTTGCCCACGGCCATGCCGTAACCCGCGTTGATGTCGAGGAAGAGGCGCGAGGCCAGCGCGAACTGCACCCCGAGTGCCAGGCCGCCGCCCGTGGCCGATGCCGTGCCATCGAGGTTGGCGTGGATCTTCCCGCCGTTCTTGTCGTAATCGTACGGCAGGAGGAATTTGTAGTTGAAGTAACGAATGAAGGCCTCGACGTAGAAGCCCTTGAACACTTCCTTCGGGTAGAAACGGAAATAGGGATTCACGAATAAGCCCTGCGGTTCGATGTCACCGGTGTACTTCTGCTTCTCGCCATCCACGGTTCCGATGGCCTCCACATGGATCACCGTGGGCAGCTTGTAGCCCGACAGCAGGCCCGCGCTGGTCTTGGCGCCCAGCTTCTGCTCGTAATTGAGGTTCACCGCCAGGTTCACATAGCCCACGAGGTTGGTTTTCACGATGCGCCTAGGGCTGAAGATGGAGGCCACGTCTTGGGCCTGTGCGACCCAAGTGCTGAGCAGCGCGGCTGCAAGAATGATGGTGTGCTTCATGGTGATGATGTTGGGCCTGTCGCGTTTGTTGACGTGCGAAAGTAGCGGCTCTCGATGCAACCGGCAAATAGGCTGCCCGTCGCAAGCATCGTGCTTCGCTCAGAGGTGGGCCATCGCTAGGCCCCAGCGGATCAACAGGCATTTGAAGTGCCGCCCAAGCGCCATCAACAGGTGTTGAGAAAACGGGCTTGCAGGCGTCAGGCCCCGGTGCTAGCCTTGAACTGCACAAGCAGGTGGCGCGTAGGCGGCCGTCCCGTGCTGTCGCCTTCGTTACGCTCCCGCACGCGGGATCACGCTGGTGCCCTGATGCATGAAGGCAGCCGGGTTGGTGCTCGTACCGCTCTCGATCGCTTGGATCGGCGGCGGTTCCTGGTACATCGTTCAGCACCACGTTGAGGCGCGGTCGGCGCCCAGGTTGGCGTCACCGCCCCCGGAACCGATCCGTTTGGGCCCGCCGCCCGCTCCGCCACCACCATCGCCGATTCCCGCGATCGCGTTGCCCACGGCGCGCACCGTGCGCTTCGCGAAGAACACCGGCGCATTCGAGCTCTCGGAGGAGGACCGCGCATGGTGCCTGGCTGCCATTGAATTCCTGGAACAAAGGAGCAACGCCTCCGTGCATGTGACGGGCTTCACCGATGGCGATGGTGACGAGGATGTGAACCGAAGACTGTCGCTGGCGCGCGCGCGCCTTGTGGGCGAACAGCTCGTGGCAGCAGGAATCCCGGAGGATCGCCTGCGGATCGAGGGCATGGGCGCCGCCGATCCCGTGTCGGATAACGTCACCAGCAAGGGCAAGGCCTTGAACCGGCGCGTGGAACTGCGCATGGTCGCCGCGCCATGACCGCACCAACCACCCGCGCATGATCAACCCCTTCGCAGACCCTTACGCAGTTGGCCTCACCGTGCTGCTGCCGACCCTCGTGCTCCTGTTCGGTGCGCTGGTGCTGGGCACGCTCATCGGCTACACGCACGGCCCCAAGCCGAAGGAATCAGGCGCGTTCCTGAGCGCGCAGCCGGAACGGATGCGCGGAGAGCTCAGCGCGGCCGGGAGCCGCATGAGCACCACCGCCGCCGTGATGAAGCAGCGTCAGGTGCTGCGAGAGGAGGAGCTCGCTGCGGAACGCCGCGCCTTGGAGCAGGAGATCGCCGCGCTCAACGCCGAATGCGAATCGCTCCGCATGGCGCTGGCCGCCGCGCGCCGCACGGTGCCGGTGGAAGGGAAGGCCAACGGCGCGGATGATGGATTGAAGGCGCGCATGGCGGAGTTGGAGCGGTCGGCCGCTCGCGTGCCCAGGCTCCTGAATGAGGTGCACGCGCTCTACGAGTTGATCGCCGTTGAAGCATCGCCGACGACGCCCGAGGCGCGATCTGACCGGAAGGGAACCGAACGCGACGACTTGAGACTCGTGGAGGGCATCGGCCCCAAGATCGCCGCGCACCTCCAGGCCCACGGCCTGCGCACCTGGGGCGATGTGGCCGCAGCCCGACCGGAGGATCTGCGCAAGGTGCTCGATGAAGGCGGCGAGCGCTTCCAGATGCACGACCCCAGCAGCTGGCCCAAGCAATGCCGCCTGATGATGGAGGAGCGCTGGGAAGAGCTGCGGAAGTACCAGAGCAGCGTGGCGCGCGCTCGCAGTTGAGCTGTGCCGGTCCGCCTACCCTTCCTTCATGAACTTGCTCATCACCTCGTGCGTCACGCCGGTGCTGCTGAATCCGCCGTCGTGGAAAAGGTTCTGCATGGTGACGAAGCGCGTGAAGTCACTGAAGAGCGCCAGGCAGAAGCGGGCGCAATCCACGGCGGGGGCGTTGCCCAGCGGGCTCATCTCCTGCGCGAAGCCGAAGAAGCCATCGAAGCCCTTGATGCCGGTGCCGGCCGTGGTGAGCGTGGGGCTCTGGCTCACGGTGTTCACGCGGATGCCCTTGCTCTTGCCCAACCGGTAGCCCCAGCCGCGCCCGATGCTCTCCAGCAGCGCCTTGGCATCGGCCATGTCGCCGTAATCGGGGAACACGCGTTGCGCGGCGATGTAGCTGAGTGCCACAACGGAACCGCCTTGAGCAATGGCGTCGGCCTTGTTCGCGGCTTGCAGCATGCGGTGGAAGCTCATCGCGCTCACATCGATGGTCTGCTTGTACCACTCGTAGTTGAGGTCGGTGTAGGTGCGGCCCTTGCGCACGTTGGGGCTCATGCCGATGCTGTGCAGCAGGAAGTCGATGGGGCCACCCAGCCTGGCCGTGGCCTCGGCGAAGAGATTCACCAGATCCGCATCGCTGGTGGCATCGGCGGGGATCACGGCGCTGCCCGTGGCCTCGGCCAGCTTGCCGATCTCGCCCATGCGCATGGCCACCGGCGCGTTGGAAAGCACGAAGGCGGCCCCTTCGGCGTGCGCCAGCTCGGCCACGTTCCATGCGATGCTCATTTCATTGAGCGCGCCGGTGATGATGCCGCGCTTGCCTTTGAGGAGTCCGATGGCCATTGGAACCTTGGTGAGCGGCGAAGATAGGCGCGCGCTTTCAGCGCGATTGGTCGAATGGCAGTTGAATCGAAGGCCCGCCACCTCTACTTTGCTGCCGCCAAATCCCAACCCCATGTCGAAGCAGTACTCGTCAGCGCTCCTCACCTTGATGCTCGGCGGCACCGCTGCCGCGCAGTGCGTGACCACCTTCCCGAGCAACGAGCCCTTCACCAGCGGCACCGTCGGCGCGCCGGGGACCCTGCCCACCAATTGGGTGAACCTCACCGGCGACGACCTGAACTGGAACGTGGACAACAACGGCACCAACGGATCCACGATCCTCGCCACCGGGCCGTACGGCGATCACACCTTCAACAACACCACGGCCAACGGCAAGTACATGTACGTGGAGAGCGCCGGGGCCAGCAACACGCCCAGCAAGGTGGCCAACCTGGAGTCGCCCTGCTTCAGCCTAACGGGCCTCACCGATCCCTACCTCACCTTCTGGTACCACATGCGCGGCAGCCAGATGGGCAGTTTGGCGGTGGACATCAACAACAACGGCACGGTGACGCAGGATCACTGGAGCGCGAGCGGCGATCAAGGTTTGTACTGGAAGCAGGGCTGGCTGAACCTCTCGGCCTTCGTCGGTCAGGCCAACATCCGCATCCGTTTCCGCGCCACCACCGGCACGGGGCAACTGAGCGATATCGCGCTCGATGATGTCTTCGTGGGCAACCTCACGCCGGTATTCGGCTGCAGCGAGGCCACTGCCGCCAACTACAGCAGCAGCGTGAACGTGAACAACGGCACCTGCGACTACAGCTGCGGCACCGGTTTCAAGCGCGTGCGCATCGACATCTTCCACGACAGCTACCCTGGCGAGACCAGTTGGACCCTGAAGAACGCGAGCACCGGAGCCACCCTGGCCAGCGGCACCACCAGTTCGTCGGTATGCATTCCAACGGGCACTTGCATGGTGTTCCGGATCAATGACACCGCTGGCGACGGCATCTGGCACAACAGCTACGGCTACGGCCAGTACTTCGTCTGGTACGATGGCGCGCTCATCAAGCAGGGCGGCCAATTCGGCAGCTTCGAGGAGACCACCTTCAACTGCCCCCCGGGCTTCGCGTGCAGCACGGCTGTGCCCTTGACCTTGGCGCCGCTCACAGGCAGCTATCCGCAGACCCTGGTGACGGCCACCACCACCATGCTCGAGGAGTGGTACACGTTCACGCCTCCGCAGACCGGCCAGTACCAGATCACCAGCTGCGGCAGCAACACCTGCGACACGCGCCTATGGGTTTACGACATGGCCTGCGGCAGCATCACGCTGAGCAGCGGCGTGGAAGGCGCCACCTTCGCCGATGACAATGATGGCGGCTGCGGCATGCAGGCCGTGGTGAACGCGAACATGCCCGGCGGCACCTTGCACCGGCTGCGCGTGGGCCATAACACGGCCACCACAGGCTGCGGAAGCACCGTCACCTTCAGCATCGTTTACATCGGTCCAGTAGTGGGATGCATGAACGTGGCCAGCTGCAACTATGAGCCCTTGGCCACGGTGCCGTGCAATGATTGCTGCCTGCCTTGGGGGCACCCCGGCTGTCCGGATGGCCCCGACCTCACCATGGACCAGCCGCGGCTGCAGAGCACGCTCACCTTGCAGCAGGTCACCATCACCGATGCCTGCGCGCCCACCGAGGGTTGCGTCCGCGCATTAGGGCAGCGCTATGTGCTGCGTTTCGCCACGCGCATCAACAACATCGGCGCATTGGATTATTACATCGGCAGCCCGAGTTCGCAGCCGCAGATGTTCAACACCAACAACTGCCACGGCCATGCGCACTATGCAGGCTATGCCGATTACCTCCTCTTCGACCCGGACAACAATGCGATCCCGGCCGGATTCAAGAACGGCTACTGCGTGATCGACGTAGGCTGCACGCCGGGGCACACCGGCCAGTTCGGATGCAGCAACATGGGCATCACCGCAGGCTGCTACGACGAGTACGGAACGGGCACCACCTGCAACTGGATCGACATCACCGATGTGCCCGATGGCACCTACACGCTGGTGCTGCGCACCAACTGGCAGCAAGCACCGGACGCGCTAGGGCGGCACGAGGAGAGTTACGCGAACAACTTCGCGCAAGTGTGCATCAACATCACCCGCAACGCGCAGAACGTGCCCAGCTTCACGCAGGTGACCCCCTGCCCCACCTGGACGGACTGCCTAGGCCAGGCATACGGAGATGCACGCTATGACTGCACCGGGGTTTGCGGCGGCACCGCGAAGCGCGGCGACCTGACGAGCGAGGGCCAACTCAACCAAGCTGATGCATTGGCCTATGTGCAGGGCATCATGGGCGACGACCTGAACCCCACGAACTGCAACGACCTCAACGGCGATAACGCCATCACGGTGACCGACGCAGCCCTCATGGTGGATGGCTATACCCAGCAGCTCACGCACGACGGCAGCGCGCACGTGCTGCACTTCCATCCCTGGTTCGATTATCCGCGCGGCTGGCTCACGACCGACCAGGTCGACCTCAGCCTGGCCAATCTGGACCCCGTGGCCAAGACCGTGGATGTGCTCATCAGGAACCCCACCGCCCGCGTGCTGGGCTATGAATTCAGCGTGAGCGGCATCACCATCCAGAGCGCAACGAACCTCGCTCCCAACCTCATCGGCGATATCAGCATCAACACCACATTGGGCGGGACCAAGGTGCTGGGCCTATCCTACCAGGACACCACCTTGATCAAGAACACCGATTTCGTGCCCCTCGTGCGCATCAATTACCTCGCCCTCACCGGCGCGCAGGTGTGCATCAGCGCCATCCACGACATCGTGAACGTGAACGCCAACGACGTGCTCACGGGCATTGTGGGCGGCTGCCTCACCGTGCCGAACACGGTGGCGGTGCGCCCCAAGGCCTGGCTCGAAGGCCCCTATGACGCGGCTGCCCAGCCTCCGATGATGCGCGACGACCTGCGCGCGGGCAACTACCTTCCATCCACCGAGCCGTACACCAGCCTCGGCTACAGCCATGTGGGCGGCGGTGGCGAGCAGATCGGCACCGGTGTTCTCGCCGTGACCGGCGCGAACGCCATCGTGGACTACGTGGTCGTAGAGGCGCGCAGCGATGCGGCTCCGGCCACGGTAATGGCCACGCGGACGGCTCTGCTCCAGCGCGATGGCGACGTGGTGGGCATGGATGGCGCTTCCCCCGTTCTACTCCCGTTGGCGGCCGGGAGCTACAGGATCGCCCTGCGGCACCGGAACCACATGGGCGTGATGACGGCCAGTGCTTTGGCCTTGGGCACCACCCCGGTGACCGTCGATTTCCGCGATGCCGCAACAGCCACGTACGGAACCGAGGCCCGCAAGAGCGAGGATGGCACCTTGAAGCTCTGGGCCGGCAACGCCTTCCGCGACGACAAGCTCATGTACGTGGGCAATGGCAACGACCGTGACCCCATCCTGGTGGTGATCGGCGGCAGCGTGCCCACCGCTGTAGTGAACGGCTATTACCTGGAGGACACGAACCTCACCGGCACCGTGAAGTACACCGGCGCGCTCAACGACCGCGACCCCATCCTGGTGAACATCGGCGGACTGGTGCCAACAGCCACGCGGGTGGAACAACTGCCTTGATGCGCTGGCCATCTCGTAGCGGTTGATGATCATTCAACATCGCGGTTGTCAGAATACCTGAGGATGGACTTGCTCCGTGCCATCAGTACGGGGATCTTTGCCGCATGAACAAATCGCGCATCACCGTCCTTCTCGGTCTTCTGCCATTCGGACTTCAACTGGTCGCCCAGGTACAGGTGGAGATCCGCCCCGACCGCGTGGAGCCCATGGAATTCCTCGGAACCACCCAGGCTTACCGCGAATGGGACAGCACCCGCGTATTCACCAACGAGCGGACCAAGCAGGAACGGCTCGGATTCCACGCGAAGAACGACTGGTACCTGCATAAAGAGTGGCGGGCCGATGCGCTTCCACAGGGAGTTGACCCGGCGTTGCAGGCCGATGGCGGCACGCGCAGCACCGGCCACGCGCTCGACCTCACGCAGGACGGCCAGGGCTACACCAGCGTGAATCCATCGGACAACGACATCGCCGTGGGGCCGAACCATGTGATCCAGATGATCAACGGGTCGAGCGGCGCGTACTTCCGCATCTACAACAAGTCGGGAACGGCCCTCGGCGCGCAGACCTACCTGGACAACTTCGTGAACGCGATCGGGGGCATCACCTCATACAGCGGCTTGGGCGACCCCATCGTTCTTTATGATGCGCTGGCCGACCGCTTCGTGATGAGCGAATTCTCCAGCAGCGGGAACCGGATGATCGTGGCCGTGAGCACCACCAGCGACCCCACCGGAACCTGGTACGCGTACAGCTTCACCGCGCCGAGCTTCCCCGATTACCCCAAATACGGCGTGTGGAACGGCATGTACATCGTGACCACCAACGAGAGCACGCCCGCGATCTACGCCCTGCAGCGCGACCGCATGCTGCTCGGCCTTTCGGCCACCTCGCAGCGTTTCACCGCGACGAGCTACCCAACCATCGGCTTCCAGTCGTGCACGCCGGTGAACTTCAGCGGTTGCACGGCGCCGCCCGCTGGCGCCTTGGGCATGTTCATGCGCATGGCGGATGACGCTTGGAGCGCTTCGGTGCCGGCGGACAGGCTGGAGCTTTGGACCTTGAACATCAACTGGACCACCCCGGCCAGTTCGGTGATCACGGGTCCGACATTCCTGACCACCACGATCTTCGATACCGGACTGTGCGGATACACCTCGTTCTCTTGCATCGATCAACCAGGAACCAGCGTCAACCTGGACCCCTTGCGCGAGGTGCTGATGAACCGGATCCAGTACCGCAACTTCGGCACCCACGAGGCCATCGTGTGCAACCACGCCGTCGATGTGGCCAGCAACGACCGCGCGGGCGTGCGCTGGTACGAGCTCCGGCGCACGGGCGGTGTGGCCAATCCGTGGGCCATCAATCAGCAGGGCACCTATTCGCCCAATACCGAGAGCCGCTGGATGGCCGGCATCGACATCAACGCCAACGGCGACATCGGCCTGGCGTAC
>CAZFBP010000105.1:0-10108 GCA_964517255.1 uncultured Chryseobacterium sp. | reverse complement strand
GCAGAACGAGTCGCACGGTCCGAAGATCGCGCGTGGGCGGCATTCAGCCCTTCGCTTTCAGCTCGGCCAACTTCAGCGCGGCCACGGCGCAGTCAACGCCTTTGTTGCCATGCTTGCCGCCGCTGCGGTCGCGGGCCTGGCGCAGGCTGTCGTCGGTGAGCACGCCGAAGATCACCGGCACGCTGAACTTGAGGCCCACGGCCATGATTCCCTGCGTGGTCCCCTGGCACACGAAATCGAAGTGCGGCGTCTCGCCGCGCACCACGCTGCCCAGGCAGATCACGCCGTGCAGGCCGCCGCGCTCCAAAAGGAACTGCGCGCCCGCCGCCAGCTCGAAGCTGCCCGGCACCCAGCGCTCCACGATGTCCGCTTCGGCGACTCCGTGCGTCAGGAGCGTCTCGCGCGCGCCGCGCCGCAGCGCATCGGTGATCTCCATGTTCCATTCGCTCACCACCAATGCGAAGCGGCGACCGGCGCCACCGGGGACGCCGGCCGGGTCGTAATGCGATAGGTGCCTGTCGGCGGTTGACATCAGCCTGCGTTGATCGGGTCGGCTCGCCCTGTTCGCACCGGTTTGGAAGCCCGTGCGCCCATGCTATCCGCCCATGGCCTCGGCATGCCCGGCGTACTTCCGCGCCTGCATGGTCTCGGGGCTGTTGGGGAACTCGGTCACGATGCGCTCGAAGGCCTTGCGCGCATCCTTCCAGGCGCCAGCCTGCTGGTGCAGGATGCCGGCCTTCATCAGGTACATCGGCGTGGTGAATTCGCTCTTCGTCATGCCAGCGGCCTTCTCGAAGAGCTTCACGGCCTCTTCGGGCTGGTCCAGTTCCACCAGCGCATCGCCCTGATTGCCCACGGCCATCACGCGCAGCATGTCGTCGTCGAGGTCGGCCTCCTTGTACTGCTCCAGCGCCAGGTCGTACTCGCCCTTCTGCATGTGGATGGCGCCCATGTAGTAGTGGGCCAGCTCGGCGCTGGGGGTGCCGCTGTAATCCTCGGCGATGCCCACGAAACCGGGGTAGATGCTATCGCCCTCGAGGGCCAGGTTCATCGAGTCGATCTCGAAGTAGTACTGGGCCTTCCAGATCAGCTCGGCAGCCTCATTGGCGCGCGGCTCCAGGTACAGCTTCTTATAGCCGAGGATGGCGCCCACCACCGCCAGCAGGCCGATGGCGCCATAGGTGAGGGCCTTCTTGTTGTGCTCCAGGAAGAGCTCGGTGCGGGTGTACACCTGGCCGAGGTCGATGTCCTTTCCCTCCGTGGTCGCGGTTGGTTTGGTGCTCATGCGGTTCAATGCTGCTGGGGGAAAGCCCCCCTTCGGCGGGGCGCAAATGTAGAATTCCGAGGCACTTGTGAAGTCCCGGGGATTGCTGCCGCTCGACGGTCATGATGAGGCTCTGGCCTCCCCGCCTACCTTCGGCGCCCTTTCAACACGGCCCATGCGCATCACCAAGAACTCCGTGGTCTCCTTCCATTACACGTTGAACGATGGCGACGGCCGCTTGCTGGATACCAGCGCGGGGCGCGATGCCTTCGCGTACATCCACGGCAGCGGCCAGATCGTGCCGGGGCTGGAGACGGAGCTGGAGGGCAAGGCGAAGGGCGATAGCATGCAGGTGCAGGTGGAGCCGGCCAAGGGATATGGCGAACTGGACCCCACGCTCATGCAGAAGGTGCCTGCGGACAAATTCGGCGGTCAGACCGTGGAAGAGGGCATGCAGTTCCAGACCCCCGACCACAAGGTGTGGAGCGTGGTGGAGGTGAAGGACGGCCATGTCTTCCTCAACGGCAACCATCCGCTGGCCGGCGTGACCCTGCATTTCAGCGTGGAGGTGACCGACGTGCGCGAAGCCACCTCCGATGAGTTGGCCCACGGCCATGTGCACGGTCCGGGCGGGCACCACCACTGATCCCGGGTCGTGGAGTCCCGTCGCGCGCTCATCTCAGCGGCACTGCTGGTCGCGTCGTGCCCTGTCCGGGCGCAGGCCCAATCCGATAGCCTGAACCAGGGCGTGCTGAGCGTGATGGGCTTCGTCGATGCCTATTACGCGTATGATTTCGGGCATAGTGCGAACGATGACCGACCGCCCTTCCTGTACCAGTACGATCGCCACAATGAGGTGGACCTGAATCTCGGCCTGCTTCACGTGGGCTACGCCAGGCAGCGCATGCGCGCGGCCCTTGGCCTCATGGCAGGCACCTATCCCCAGGCCAATCTGATGGCAGAGCCCGAGATGCTCCGCAACGTGTATGAAGCGCGTGTCGGCCTGAAGCTCTCCCAAGGAAAGAGCATCTGGCTCGACGCCGGGATCTTTCCTTCGCACATCGGCTTGGAGAGCGCCCTTGGGATCGACAACTGGACCCTGACGCGGACGATGATCGCGGAGAACTCACCGTATTACCTCAGCGGCGCACGACTCACCTGGACGGTGAGCAGCAAGCTGGAAGTGGCGGCACTGGTGGTGAACGGCTGGCAGCGGATCCGGCGCGTCCAGAACAATACGCCGTGCGTGGGGACCCAACTGGTCTGGACCCCGCGCCCAGACATGAAGTTCAACTGGAGCACCTTCGCTGGAAGCGATGTGCCGGACAGCCTTGGGTATTACCGCGCCTTCAACAACCTGTACTGGATCTGGGAGGGCAGTAAGTGGGGCGTTCAACTCGGCGGAGACATCGGCCTGCAAGAGAATGCGAGGGGCGGCTGGAGCACTTGGGGGGGGCGTGGTCGGGATCGTTCGAAGGAAGCTCGGAGAGGACTTCGCCGTGGCCGTGCGCGCCGAGCATTACAACGACCCCGACCAGGTGATGGTACCGACTGGCACTCGGCATGGCTTGACCGCCATGGGCTATTCCCTTGGCTTGGATTTCAAGGTGATCGAGGATGGGTTCGTCCGCATTGAAGGCCGCACCTTCCATGGCACCGACGAGATCTTCGAGGACGTGCACGGATCAACGCAGGACAACACCGCCATCACCGCGAGCATGGCTGTGCGCTTCTGATGGCCCTTCACGCACTTGCTCGCCGCCAGGGCCGGCAGCTCTGAAGCCACTCCGTTTCTTCGTCGCGCCGCATGCTCTTCACCTCACTCGCCTTCGCGGTCTTCCTGCCGCTGGTCTTCGCGGCCTATTGGTGGCTGCTGCCCGGGCGGCGCGCGCAGAACCTCTTCCTGCTGCTGGCCAGCTGGCTCTTCTACGGCTGGTGGGATTGGCGCTTCCTGGGCCTGCTCTGGCTGAGCACCGCGGTCGATTACACGATCGGCCTGCGTCTGCATGTGGCCCGTGCTGACCGTAGGAAGGCCTGGCTCATCGCCAGTCTTGTGCTGAACCTGGGCCTGCTGGCCGCATTCAAGTACATGGGCTTCTTCGTGGAGAGCGCCGCCGCACTGCTCTCCACCATCGGCTTGGATCCGCACCTGCCCGTGCTGCGCATCGCCCTGCCGGTGGGCATCAGCTTCTACACCTTCCAGACGCTCAGCTACACCATCGATATCTACCGCGGGCACTTCACGCCTACGCGCGATCCCGTGGCTTTCGGCGCTTTCGTGGCCTTCTTCCCGCAGTTGGTGGCCGGGCCCATCGAACGCGCGCGCGACCTGCTGCCGCAATTCGAGCGGCCTCGCGACTTCGATCGCGAGCAGGCCGCCGATGGCATGCGCCAGATGCTCTGGGGCTTCTTCAAGAAGATCGCGGTGGCCGACCCCATGGGCAACATGGCCGACGTGGTCTTCGACCTCGACCCGCGCGCCACCAGCGGCGTCACCCTCTTCTTCGGGGCGCTCTGCTTCGCCTTCCAGATCTACGGCGACTTCAGCGGCTACAGCGACATCGCCATCGGCTGCGCGCGGCTCTTCGGCTTCAACCTGAGCGGCAACTTCCATTACCCCTATTTCAGCCGCAGCATGGGGGAGTTCTGGCGGCGCTGGCACATCTCACTGAGCGGGTGGCTGCGCGATTACGTGTACGTCCCTTTGGGCGGCGCGCGCTCCAAAACCGGCCGCTTGCGCAACATCCTGGTCACCTTCGGTGTGAGCGGCCTGTGGCACGGCGCCAATTGGACCTTCGTGGCCTGGGGCCTTGTGCATGGCGGGTACTACGTGCCAGAGGTGTTGGCCAGCAGGCGCCAACGCCTGCGCGATGAACCCACCTGGCGTGACCTGCCTCGCATCGCGCTGGTCTTCACCGCTGTGCTGGCGGCATGGGTGCTTTTCCGCGCGCGCACCCTCGAAGGCGCGGCCTCGCACTTGTGGCACATCGTGGCCAACGCTGGTCTGCGCCGTTACGACCTCTTTGAATGGCTGAGCTGGGAGGTCTGGTGGCCCGTGCTGCTCATGCTGGCGGCCGAATGGCGCTCGCGCCGCGATGCGCATGCGCTCTGCGTCCTGGGCCGAAGCCGCATCTTGCGGTGGTTCGTTTACTTCACGCTGGTCATCATCATCCTGCTGCGCATGCAGCTCTTCTCCGAGCATGCCTTCATCTACTTCCGCTTCTAACGCGCTGCGATTCGCCCTGCGTGCCGCTCTCTTCGCAGGGCTGGTGGCCGGTGTGCTGCTGGCCGCCGTGCGCTGGGGCCCGCCCGCAGCGCCATCGCCGTACATGGTGAGCACGGTCCTGAAGAACGAGCGGCTGCGCGCCATCGGCTCGCCGAAGGTGGTGCTATTGGGAGGCAGCAACCTCACTTACGGCGCGGACAGCGAACGGCTCGGCCAGGCCCTTTGCGCGCCGGTGGCCAACATGGGCCTCACCTCGCAACTCGGCTTCCGGTATGTCGCGGAAGAAGCGCTGGCTGGCACGGGCAAAGGCGACCTGCTGATCGTGGCTTTGGAGCACGGCACCTACCGCCAGCCCGACCCCGAACCCGAGGTGGTGGCCACGGTAGTGGATTACAGGCCGCACGCAATCGAACTCGTTCCCTGGCGGCAGCGCCCTCGATTGTGGGCCAGCCTCGGGGTGCTGCACCTGCAAACGCTGCGCGACTACTGCTGGCACTGGATCACCAAAGGCACCGCGCCGGGTTACGAGCAGCGGCGCTTCCTCTCCAATGGCGATGTGGTGAATCATCTTGATGCGCCCATGAGGCCGCTGGCCCCGCCGAGGCTGGCATTCTTCGACACGCTGGTGATCGATCCGGCTTTCTGGACCCTGGCGAATGACTTCCTGGCGCGGACGCGCGCGCGCGGCGCCGACGCTGTCTTCACCTTCCCGTGCATGGCGCAGCGCATCTACCATGAGCAGTCGCAGAACGCGCTGAGGGATTCGCTCGTTGCCCACGGATTGCCGGTGATCGGCGATCCATCGCATTACGTCTTCGCCGATTCGCTCTTCTACGATAGCTGGTACCACCCGCGCCGTAAGGGCCGCGCCGAGCGCACCGAGCGCCTGATCACTGACCTGTGCGCGGCGATGCCGAAGCGCTGCTGCACGGATGAGCAGATTAATGAGGAGCGCTAGCGCTTCTCCGCCACGAGCACGAAGATGTCCTCGTTGTCGCGCTTCATGAAATAGCGCTCGCGGGCGAATTTCTCCAGCAGTTCTTTGTCGTTGGCGATCTCGGCGAGCTGCTCCTTGGTGCGCGCGATCTCGGCGGCGTACCACTCGCTCTGCTGCTCCATGCGGCTCAGCTCGCGGTGGTTCTTCCACAGGGTCCAGAGGTCGTTATCGGCGAAGACCAGGACCCAGGCCACCAGCGCGCCGAGCACCAGCCCGTAGCGGTTGCGCAGGCGTGCAGGGATGCGGTCCAGGAGCTTCTTCACGCATCGAAGGAAGGGAGACGGATTGGCGCGGGCCATGGCCCGCACAAGTGGAAATCAACGATCGCGTGTTGGATGAAGAGGTCGCGGGGGATGGGTCATCAACGCGCACCTTCGCCCTCGCTCACTCAGGCGCAATAGCGCCACCGCGACCACCATGCCCGCCTGGCTCGTCCTGCTCGTCATCGCCGTGTACTTCGGCATGCTCTACGCCATCTCGGTGGTCACATCGCGAGGCGCGGGCAACAGCGCCTTCTTCCTGGGCGAGCGCAAGAGCCCGTGGCCGGTGGTGGCCTTCGGCATGATCGGCGCATCGCTAAGCGGCGTCACCTTCATCAGCGTGCCAGGCCTGGTGGGCAAGGACCAGTGGAGCTACCTGCAGATGGTGCTCGGTTACCTGCCCGGCTACGCGGTGATCGCCTTCGTGCTGATGCCGCTCTATTACCGCCTCGGCCTCACCAGCATTTATGGTTACTTGGGCCAGCGCTTTGGGCGCAACAGCTACCTCACCGGCGCATGGTTCTTCCTGGTGAGCCGCAGCCTGGGGTCGGCGGCGCGCCTCTACCTCGTCGCGATCGCGCTGCAATTCCTCGTCTTCGATGCGCTGCACCTTCCCTTCGTGCTCACTGTGGCGCTCACCATCGCCCTCATCTGGCTTTACACGCACAAGGGCGGCATGCGCACCATCATCTGGACGGACACCTTGCAGACCTTCTTCATGCTGGCCGCGGTGGGCCTCACGGTGTGGCTCATCGGCGAGCGGATGGGCTGGAGCATCGGCGAGAGCATCGCGCAGGTGAAAGCCAGCCCGCTGAGCCGGGCCTTCTTCTTCGACGACCCCAAGCCCGGCACCTATTTCTGGAAGCAGTTCCTCGGCGGCATGTTCATCGCCATCTGCATGACCGGCCTCGACCAGGACATGATGCAGAAGAACCTCAGCTGCCGCAGCATCGGCGAGGCGCAGAAGAACATGGTCTCCTTCAGCATCGTGCTGGTCGGCGTGAACCTCGTCTTCCTCACGCTGGGCGCGCTGCTCTTCATCTACGCGGAGCGTTTCGGAATCGCGTTGCCGGAGAGGGCCGATCAGGTTTATCCCATGCTGGCCACAGAGGGCGGCCTGCCGCTGATCGCGGGCCTGCTCTTCGTGCTGGGCCTGATCGCGGCGGCCTACAGCAGCGCCGATAGCGCGCTCACCGCCCTCACCACCAGCGTGTGCGTGGATGTGCTCAGCATCGAGCAACGCCCCGAGGAAGAGCGCGAGGCCTTGCGCAAGCGCGTGCACCTGATCATGAGCGCGGCGATGGGCGCGCTGATCCTGGGCTTCTGGGTGCTGAATGACGACAGCGTGATCAAGACCATCTTCAAGGTGGCGGGCTATACATACGGCCCATTGCTGGGGCTCTTCGCTTTCGGCATGATCACTCGCCTGAGCGTGCGTGATGCATGGGTGCCGGTGGTGGCGGTGCTCTCGCCGCTGATCACCTTCGTGCTGGACCGCTTCAGTGCGGAGCTCTTCGCCGGCTACACCTTCGGCTTCGAGCTGCTGCTGGTGAACGGCGCCATCACCTTCATGGGGCTGTTGTTGGCGAGCCGCGGCGCCCTTCGGCGATGAGCGGTGCGCGCCCTCGGGCACGATAGCGCGCACAGGCGCGTCACTGCAGCATCTCGCGCACGATCCGATCGATCTCGTCGAATTGGTCCTTGCCCTTCAACACGTACTGCTCGGCGCCTTTCTGCACGGTCTGCAGCGCGATGCCGTATTGCGTCTGGCTGCTCAGCATGATCACATGCACCCGGCGGTCCAGCTTCTTGATCTTCTCCAGGACGCGCATGCCATCGGCCGCATCCTTCACCGTGTTGTTCAGGTGAAAGTCGAGGATCACCAGGTCGGGCTGCTCGTTCAACTGTGCAAGGCAGTCTTCTCCCGTGTTGAATTCGGTCACCTCATGCGGGAAAGTGGAACGCAGGTGGTCGGCGAGCATGGTGGCGAGCATCACGTCGTCGTCAACGATGAAGATCTTCTTGGCCATGGGTCGGGTTGATCGGCGCCAAGGTATGCGGGCCGGGTGCGTCGAGTACATTGGCCGCATCGCCTGCGCCTCGGCCACGGCGAGCAGCGCATGGACGCACCGCTCACGGACCTGGGTTACCTCGAACGCTTCTGCAGGGGCGATCAGGTCCGCATGGAGAAGTACATCGCCATGTACCTGCAGGGCGCGCCAGGCCTTTTCGCCAAACTGAGCCAGGCACTGGCTGCCAGCGATGCCGAAGCCTTGGCCGTGTCCGCGCACAGCCTCCGGCCGCAGGTGAATTACATGGGCGCCCAGCGACTTTTCGAGCTGTTGACGGGTCTGGAGCATCGCGCCCGTTCGGAAGGCGTGGCAGCCTGCACGGGGGCGGTGAGCGAGGTGCTTGCCCTGAACGAGAAAGTGATGGCCGAGCTGCTTGGGCGGCCCGGCCATTCAAGCTGAGCGGGAGCGGTCAGTTGCGTGTGAGCACCGGTTCGCTCGGCGCATAGGCCGGCTCGGGCATCAATTGCAGCACCTGCGCCTCCAGCCCGTCGTTGGTCGATGGCGCGGACCCGTTCACCCGGGCGATCACCCGGACGATGGTCACCGGCACACCGTTCCGCAATTGGATGTACTGATCCATGAGCACCGCCGTTCCGCCGAGCAGGCCGCTGTACATGCCGTGCATCACGCTGTCGTTGATGCTCTCCACCTCGCCCACTAGCGTGAGGTGCGTACCGCCCAGACCGGACACGCCTTTCCGGAGATACGCAGCACCATCCTGCTCGAAGATCGGTGCGCGGTCCACGATGACCAGCGCGTGATCGCGGGTCATGTACAGCTCAGAGGCATCGGCATCCTGGTCCATTATCCAGTTGGCCGGAGCGTTCGGGCCAAGGGCTTCGCGGTGCGCGGCCAGCCAGTTGTTCGTGGGGGTCATGGGCACGGCGGTTTGAGCACTGAGGGCGGTGGCGAGCAGGGTGTTCATGGCGGTGATGGTGATCAGGTTCTTCATCGTTCGGGCCGGTGGGCATTGGATCGCTGACCGGCGGGACAAAAGTGCCCGTGCAACGAGGCCTTGAGCGAGCGTGGATCCACCGGAAATGCAGAACAGGTGTTTTCACGGGGGGCGAGTATTTTCACCTGCCCGACTTTTGGACTCCCGATGGATCGGGACGATGACGCATGATCAAACTCGCCCTTGCCGACGACCAGGTACTCTTCCGCCGGGGAATGGCCATGCTTCTGCGCGACATGCCCGCCGTACAGGTGGTGTTCGAATGCTCCAACGGTGAAGAGTTGCTCATCGGCTTGAAGAACAACACCGTCGACATTGTTCTCCTCGACCTGGAGATGCCCGTGCTCAACGGCATGGCCACCATGAAGCGCATGCGCCACGAGTTCCCTCAGGTGAAGGTGATCGTGCTCAGCATGCACGGCGAGGAGAAGTTCATCGTGCACCTGATGGAGCTGGGCGCGAACGGCTACGTGCTGAAGACCGCTGAACCTGACGAGATCGAGAACGCCATCCGCGCCGTGGCCGCCACCGGCTATCACTTCTCCGAGATGGTGAGCCTTGTGATGCTGCACGGCCTGGTGAAGAAGGAGAAGGTGAAGCCCACCTTCGACGATGTGGACCCGCTCACCGAGCGCGAGCTCGACGTGCTGCGCCTGATCTGCCAGGAGCTCACCACCACGGAGATCGCCGGCAAGCTCTTCCTCAGCCCGCGCACGGTGGAAGGCCACCGCAACAACATCCTGCTGAAGACCGGCGCGCGCAATACGGCGGGCATCGTGGTGTATGCCATGAGCAAGGGTCTCTTTGCCCCCTGACGGATGCGGCTGGCCCTCACGTTCCTCCTCGCCCATGTGCTCCTGCCCATGCGCACCATGGGCCAAGAGCCCCAGGCGGACTCCCTCCTCGAGCGGCTTGCCCTGACACCGGCTGGCCCATCCCGGATCGACTTGTTGATCGAATTGGGGATGATCCGATACGAATCAGGAGCAGACACTTCGGGCCTCGTCTTCCTGCGAGAGGCGGTAGCTCTTTCGCGTCCGCTGAACTGCACCAAAGGCATTGCTTATGAGCCCGTGGTCCGCGCCATCCTGCTGCATCATCGCGGCGACCATCGCGCAGCCATCGCTGCGTTCAAGGAAAGCATCGGCTTGTTGGACCGTGCGCGTGTGCCACAAGGGTTTCTGTCCCCGTTGAACCTGATGCGTTACTCCTTCACGGCGGCGGGCTTGCAACAGGAACGAAAGGCGTACTATGAAGAAGCCCTGCGGCGCTACGAGCGGGATGGCCCGCGTGAGAACATGGCAAGCTGCTATCATGCGCTAGGAGGCTACTAC
>CAZFBP010000104.1:5066-10232 GCA_964517255.1 uncultured Chryseobacterium sp. | reverse complement strand
CTGCATGAGGACTATGCGCGCGCCGGTTTCCGCCTCCTGCCCAGCAAGCAAGGCACCGATGCGCAGAGCGCTTTCCTGATCCTGCTCTACACCTTGGTGCTGGTTCCCGTAGGCATGCTGCCGTGGTTCTTCGGCTTGACCGGACCGGTGTCGGCCCTGGTGGCCATCGTCGCTGGAACGGTGATGGTGCTCCCCGCCTGGAAGCTGTTCCGCAGCCACGACCGCACCGATGCGCGCCGACTCATGTTCGCAAGCTTCCTCTACCTGCCGATTGTGCAACTGGCCTACGTGCTTGATCGCCCATGAGCACAGAGGGCCTCACACCCGCCGAGGAGCGCGCGGCCGCCATCCGCGCCCGGCGCACGCTCACCTGGTTGGTGTGCTTTGCCATCGTGATGTTCTTCGCGGGGCTCACCAGCGCGTACATCGTGAGCATGAGCGGGGGCTATTGGACGCGCATCAACATGCCCGCGCCCTTTTACTGGAGCACGGCCTTCGCGCTGGCGGGCAGCCTCACGATCCATCTGGCGCTGCTGAGCGTGCGACAAGGCCGGGTGGGCATGGCACTGCCGCTGATCTTGGCCACACTAGGCCTCGGCATCGCCTTCACGGCATCGCAGCTCAAGGGTTGGGGCCGCTTGGTCGAGGTGGGCATCACGGCCAGCCCGAACAAGCTCGTGGACCTCAAGGGCGCATACGGCACGGATTACATCATCACCAAGGACGGATCCCCCTTGCTTGAGGCGAACGGGCACCTGTACACCTCCGATGACCAGGAGCTGAGGAATGCGCTGGACGGCGAGATCGCCGAGGAGAAGGACCGCACGGGGCCGTACTTCTACATGCTCACGGTGGCCCACGCCGCGCATGTGGCCTTCGGGCTGCTCAGTCTGGTGATCATGGCCCTCATGGCGCTTCGCGGGCGCTATCAACCCGCTGATCATGTGGGACTTTGGGCCGGAGCCACCTTCTGGCATTTCCTCGGCGGGCTGTGGGTGTTCCTCTTTTTGTTCCTCCGCTTCGTTCATTAACATTGCCGCCGCATACCCAGCACATGACCGGAGACGCAGCGAAAGTCCTGAGCAACGACGTCCTCTGGGGCGGCGGACGCTCCCCGTTCAGCATCAGCTACGGGAAGATGATGATGTGGTTCTTCCTGGTGTCGGACGCCCTCACCTTCGGCGGCCTGCTGGTGGGATACGGCTTCATGCGGCACAGCACCACCGAGGCATGGCCCATTGGTGAGGAGGTGTTCCGCGCCCTGCCCTTCCTGCACGGCAGCTTTCCGTTGATCTATGTGGCCCTGATGACGGCCATCCTCATCTTCAGTTCCGTGACCATGGTGCTGGCCGTGGAGGCCGGACATCGCATGGACAAGGGCGGCGTGGTCAAATGGCTCTTCGCCACGGTGCTGGGCGGCGCCTTCTTCGTGGGCAGCCAGGCTTGGGAGTGGAGCCATTTCAACCATGGCGGTGGCGGCTACATCACCATGTCCGATGGAACGAAGTACTGGGTGGAGACCGAGCACCACGACACGCACGACCCCGTGCACGCCGACGGCTTCCGGCTGGTGCAGGCCATGCCTGGGCACTACCTGATCCCCGACACCTTGCCCGGCGGCGCCAACATGGAGCCCGTTACCGGCGATGCCGCCCAGCAACTCTGGAGGAACAAGGTGGTGTACATGGCCGGCGCGCCCTTCCCATGGAGCGCCAACGGCAACGAGTACAACGAGTACGGCCCGCAGCAGTACAGCAATTTCTTCTACTTCATCACGGGCTTCCACGGCTTCCACGTGTTCAGCGGGGTGATCATCAACCTCATCGTGCTCATCCTGGTGGTGCAAGGCGTCTTCCACCGCCGCGGCCATTACGAGATGGTGGAGAAGGCCGGCCTCTACTGGCACTTCGTGGACCTGGTGTGGGTGTTCGTGTTCACCTTCTTCTACCTGCTCTGACCTGAACCAAAGCGCCTTCGCCGGGCGGCTTCGGCGGCTTAACATGGAGCGTGACGACATCATCGAATACAGCCTCGAAGCGCATCACAGCGAGGAGCACGGCCGCAAGGTGCGCCGCACCATCTGGATGGTGACCCTCCTGCTGGCCGTCGTCACCACGGTGGAGGTGACCCTTGGCGCCTACTGGAAGAGCTGGTTCTCCCTGGATGCCTGGCACACGATCAAGTGGCTCTACGTGGTGCTCACGCTGGTGAAGGCGGGCTTCATCGTGAAGACCTTCATGCACTTGGGCGATGAGCGCCGCAGCATCCGCGCGATCATCCTGCTCCCCTACGCGCTGTTCATCCTGTACCTGGCCTTCATCGCGATCTGGGAATCGCAGTATGTCAAATACCTCTGGGAGAACTACCTCTGAGGGCGCGCTCGCGCGGCGCAGGCTTCGGAAGATCCTCGTGCTGGGCGGCATGGCCGTCTTCGTCCTGGGGCTCTTCGCCTTCTTCTCGCCTTGGCTGGGCCTGGCGAAGCACCGCTTCACGTTCCTTTCCTACTACGGTCCGAAGGAGGTCGTGGCGGTTGAGCGCGATGGCGCCGTGTCGATCGATACCCTGTACCACACCGTGCCGCCCTTCAGTTTCACCGACCAGTACGGCCAGCCCTTCACCGACAAGGACGCCGAGGGCCGCATCATCGTGGCCGATTTCTTCTTCACCCGCTGCGGCACCATCTGCCCGAAGATGAGCGTGCAGATGCAGCAACTGCAGCTCAAGCTGGATGACCCCGCGTTCGATGAAGTGCTCTTCCTGAGCCATACCGTTGACCCGGAGAACGACACGCCTGAGGTGCTGCTCGAGTACGCGCGGACGCTGCATGCCGACAGCGCGCGCTGGCGCTTCCTCACCGGCGCCAAGGCCGACCTCTACCTGCAGGGCAGCGAGGGCTACCATGTGGCCGCGCGCGAGGAGGTGATGGAGCCTGGGGGCTTCTTGCACTCGGAGCTCTTCGTGCTGGTGGATAAGGACCGGCACATCCGCGGGTACTACGACGGCACGACGGCCAAAGGCATGAACGACTGCGCTTCGGACATCAAGATGCTGCTGAAGGAGGAGAAGGTGATACGCGCGGAGGCCGAGCGCGCGCGGCGCAGCTCGTAGCCATGCGGCAGCCCTTTCCCAAGCCATCGGTCAACGTCGCTGAAGCCAGGGCGAAGCGCTTCATCTGGACCTTCTCGGGCATCGTGTTCGGGGCGGTGATGGTGCTGAACCGCGTGCAGGTTGCCGCGCCCGATGGCCTCGACGTGCACGTGTTCGCGCGCATCAACGCGGTCATCAATTCCGCCGTGAGCCTGCTGCTCATCGCGGGCCTGCTCACCGCGCGCGCGGGCCGTTGGGCGCTGCATCGCGGCGTGATGACGACGGCGCTGGCGCTCTCGGTGCTCTTCCTCGCGTCCTACATCACGCACCACCTCTTCGCGGGCGATACGCGCTTCGGCGGCGATGGCTTGATCAAGGCGCTCTATTACATCATCCTCGCCACGCACATCGTGCTGGCCGCGGGCTCATTGCCCTACATCCTCTTCACCGCCTACCGCGCCCTGAGCGGCCGCTACCCGGAGCACCGCAAGCTGGCGCGCCGCGTGTGGCCGATCTGGCTCTATGTGAGCGTGAGCGGCGTGGTGGTGTACCTGCTGATCTCGCCGTACTACTGAGCGCGCTCACCGCGGATAGGCCTTCTTCGCCGCGGCGATCGATTTCTTGAACAGCGCGGCCAGCACCATCATGCCGATGTCGGCCAAGCGCTAGATGCACACACGGCCCTTGGTGGCCCTGTGCCTGCCCAGCTTCGCCATCAGCTCAGGCCGCACCACCTCCTGGTAGAGGTGGATCACCAGCTCCGGTTCCCTTGGGCTGAAAGCCAGCAGCGGCGCATCGCCCTCGTGGCCGCTGGCGTGCTTGCAGCGGTGGCTGCCATGGCTCACGACGGTGGGCCCGTCCATCTAGATCCCCTCGCCTGTGGTCTCGTGCATCAATTCCATCGACGCGCGGCAGTCGTCGCGCACCTCCTCCTTCGGCTGCTTGCCCATGAAGGCCTGCGCACCGGCCTTGGTGGCGCTGGTCTTATTGGGCTTGGGCATCGCGCAAAGTTGATCGCGATGGGCCTGCACCGGGCGAACTCCGCAGGTGAAGACCATGATGCGCATGAACGCACGGCTGGATGAGCACATGGCAGCCACCCCACCAAAGAGGAAGCCGCCCCGGATTTCCAGGGCGGCCTCCTCAAGCAGATCCTGCCGACTACCTGTACACCGCGAACCGTTGGGTGCGCCGCTGCTCGTTGGCCGTGATGGTCAGGACGTAGGTGCCGGCTTCCAATTGCGCAGTGCCCAACTTCATCTGGTTCAGCCCTGCTACGGATGCCGAGCGATGCTGCTCAATAACACGGCCCTGCACGTCCATGATCGTGATGAACACATCCGTTGACTCATCCAGGTTGAAGGCCACGTTGATCGACTCGTTCGCCGGGTTAGGGAAGATGCTCAGATCATCCGACGAACGATCGGCCCCCAGGCCCTTCAGCCCCTCAGGAGCCGTATCCGTCATCGGCGCCATGCCGGCGCTGTTGCAACCGGTGATGGTCACGTTGTCGATGAAGAGCTGGTCGCTATCCGTGGAGGCATCGCAGCGGAAACGCAAGCGGGTGGTGTTCGTGAACGGCCCGGGGATCACCACGCTGGCCGAGTAGAAGTTGCCGTTGGCGAAGCTGGTACCCGCGGCGTACGACGCTTTGGTGGTGTACGTGGTGCCACCATTGGTCGAGATCTGCAGCCAGAAGTCCTCACCTGTTGCGAAGCTCAGCGTCTTGAAGTAGAAGGTCACCGTGAGCTCGCTGTAGGTGGCCAGAGCGAGATTGCTCGTGGAGGTGGTGGAGGTGCCGGTGTTATCCCTCAAGCGCACGCAGTACGAAGGCGTGTAGGCATTCGCGGCGTCGGCCGTGCTGCGCTGGCAATCGGTGCCGCCATCGCTCCAGATGCCCCAGGTATCGAAGCTGGTGGCGTTGATCGTGCCATAGGTGCAACCGGTGGGGCATGCCGCGCAGGGCCCGCCGCAGTCGATACCGGTCTCGCCTTGGTTCTGGATGCCATCGCTGCACGTGGGGCATGCGGCGCAAGGCCCGCCGCAATCAATGCCGGTCTCGCCCTGGTTCTGGATGCC
>CAZFBP010000104.1:0-4966 GCA_964517255.1 uncultured Chryseobacterium sp. | reverse complement strand
GTAGGTCCTGAACCGGGGTCATAGCCGTTCAACGTAGTGGCGCCCGTGCCCAGCGGATCGAGGAAGCTGCTGAGGCCGCTCCACGAATTGCCGAACGCGCCGTACCAGTCGGAGAGCGTGTTGCCGCAGGCCGCCGACCCGCCGTGCAACTGCCCGATGATGCGGTGGTTCTGGTCGAACAAGGGCGAGCCCGACGATCCTCCCTCGGTGGTGGTGTTGCGCTCCCACGACTCGATCCTCCAGTGGTTACCGCTTGCGGTGACGGTATTGGAACTGTAATTCGTCTTCTACAGGGGGTCATCGTCGAAGGAGATCTTCTTCACATCGCCTGATGGATGATGGATGCCAACGGCCGTGGAGACCGGATTGTTGGAGCGGTCCCAGCCATTGTAGTACGGCAGGTAACTCGCAGGCACGGGGGAGGACAACTGCACCAGGTGATAGTCCGATGCCGTGCCGGACGCGATCTGCGTGGCGCCGGAGATGGACTGGTTGGTGGGGCCCGTGCTGCCCGTGCAGCCCGAGGTCTCGTGGTTGAAGTAGAACACCCAGTTGCTCTCCGTGGCGTTGCAATGCGCTGCGGTCAGGAAGTACGCGGCGCCGTTCTCGGCCGTGTTGTTGATCAATGATCCGGTGCACCACGCCGATCCACCATTGAGGATCAATGCCACGCCGCGCTTCTCCGCCTGCCAGGCCGCGCCATCGGGGCAGTTCACGTTCATGTTGCAGGAGCCGCTGTTGCCGAACGCACCCTTCAGCTGATCCTCGAATTTGTTCACCACGGGCCGGTACCCATGGATGATCGTGCTGATGTGGATCTGGGCGCTTTCAGCCACCACGGCCTGCTCGTAGTATTCGATCACCACCTCGTTGCTGTGCACCAGGCCGACCGCGAACGAATTGTACTCCTTGTTGTTCCGGTGATCGAACACGCCGATGTACTCCTTCCGGTCGGTACTCCATATGGTGACCTCTCCGCCTTCCGGTATGTACCACTGATCGAAGAGGAAGTTGATCGAAGTCGCCTTGGGGCAATGCACGGCCAGCCGCCATACCTTATCTCCTTTGGGAAGGTCGGTGCTGAGGGCGGTTTGGAAGAAGTCGATATCGACCTCCTGCTCGATGCCGAACCGGTAAGGGGTCTCTTTGTATTCATCGGTGATCGCGTCCTGGGCCTGGATGAGGGCCATGTCGAGTTTGGTCGTCGAAACGACCGGTATCGCCCCGAGGTCGATACTCTTCTGTTTCCAGTTCAGCGGTTCTCCCGGCTGCTGGATCTGGCCGTTGACCATCATGCTCAGGCCGAGCATGAGGAGCAATAGCGGAGCGTAATGCAGTCTTGTCATCGGATGAAGGTTGGTTGGGTTTAAGACGGCGACCAAGGTGAGCGGTCATTCGGCCCTATCGCCGAATGCAATGTAGAAAAAGGAACCATCCGTCGATGCGGCCCCGGCGGATTCAACCCATAAACGCAATCGCTGGGTCATCGGGTTAGTCGGTTGAACTCGTTGATCGGGGTGTCGAAGTTGAAGCGTTTTCTTGGTCGGCTGTTGATCTGGTCTTGGACGTACTGGATGAACTCATCGGTGAGTGAGATGTAGTCCTGCTCGTGTGGTCACCGTTACTGCGGCGCCCTTCACGGTGACCGTCCTGTTCTTCATGCGACTGGCCCTGACGAGAATGCTGTCAATGGGCGGAACTCAACATAAGGCTGAGCGGCGGTAATTCAAAGAAGTGCGGAGAACAGAGCTGGTCCAAGTTGGAGGCGGCGATACGGGGACGGGTCGGAGAGGTGTTGGCCTGAGGGCGTGCACGAGTCACAGTAGTTACTCAGCAAGACACGAACATCTACAAGGTCCGCTTGCCGGGGATTTCGGCAACCCGCACCAGATCTGGAGTGCGGCGCGAACTGCTACAAAGCCGGTAGTGTTCAGATCGTTCAAGCGGGGGTCTTGATCCTCGGCTTAGGGCACGATAGCTTTGAGCCAGAGATTGAAAGGTGATGGACAAGCTGAAAGTGATTGAACTGTTTGCCGGGGTCGGCGGATTCCGGGTGGGCCTTGGACGAGCCTCGAAGGCCTACAAGGTGGTATGGAGCAACCAGTGGGAACCTTCCACCAAGAAGCAGGAGGCATCTGACATTTATGTGGCGCGATTCGGACCTGAAGGACACTCCAATCAGGACATCTCGAAGGTTGCCGTGAAGGACATCCCTGACCATGATCTTCTGGTCGGGGGATTCCCGTGTCAAGACTATTCCGTTGCGCGGACGCTGAACCAAGCTGAGGGTCTAGCCGGCAAGAAGGGCGTGCTATGGTGGGACATCCACCGCATCCTGAAAGGCAAGAAGAAAAAACCCGGCTTCATCTTTCTCGAGAACGTGGACCGCTTGCTGAAATCACCGGCAAAGCAGCGTGGCCGTGACTTTGCCGTGATGCTGGCATCGCTGGCTGATCTGGGCTACGTGGTGGAATGGCGGGTGATCAACGCTGCGGACTATGGCATGCCTCAACGCCGCCGCAGGGTGTTCTTCATGGGCTACCACAAGACGACTCCGATCGGACAGGCATTGTTGAAGGAGAAGGGCTTTGAGGATTGGGTTGTTGAGGATGGTGTTATTGCTGAAGCGTTCTCGATAAACACACTGGGCTCCTCCTTCAATGAGTTCGTGATCAAGGGTGACCTGGCCGAGGTGTCGGACAAGTTCAACGCGGGCAAGCTGGCGGGGACGAGTCCCTTCGAGAATGCTGGCATCATGGCCGACCGAAAGGTCTGGACCATCGATACCAAGCCAGCGTACGATGGACCACGCAAGACCTTAGGAGACATCATCCTGCCCAGCAGCAAGGTGCCGAAGGAGTTCTTCGTGGATGCGAAACACCTGCCCCAATGGGAGTATTTGAAGGGTAGCAAGAGCGAAACGCGCACCAACAAGGCCACTGGCTTCACCTACCACTACACGGAAGGGGGCATGGTATTCCCCGATGCCTTGGACAAGCCTTCCCGCACCATCATCACAGCGGAAGGCGGCTCCACGCCCTCCCGCTTCAAGCACGCCATCCGGACAGCGAACGGGAAGCTTCGGCGCTTGACCCCTGTTGAGCTCGAGCGCTTGAACATGTTCCCGGACAACCACACCGTTGGCGCATCTGATAGCCGACGTGCATTCCTGATGGGCAATGCCTTGGTGGTCGGGATCATTGAGCGCGCCGGGGCAGTACTCGCATCGCGGGTGGCCGAAGCCCCGGTCAAGAAGAAGAAGGTCCTATCAGTGCCGGCTTAGGCTCACTTCATCACCACATCACCGGTGAGCTTGCCGCCAAGTTTCCGGTGTTGAATGCGGAACGAATCGAACGGGTCCAAGCCGATGAGGAGAATGGGAACCGTGAGAACGGCGCCCAATGGCTTAAGGTAGTCGATGAACTTCTCGTAGGTGCCCACGGCACTGTCGAAGCCACCTTCCGACTTCAGCGCTTCCGTGCAGGTAATGATGACCCCGGCCTGTGTTTGGATGGCCTTCTCGACGTGGTTAAGCTCGCTGGCCAGCACCGGCTTTAAAAGGTTCCAAGCGGTTGCTTCGCCGTGATTGAAGGCCACTTCGACCGATGTCAATCCCTTAGCGAAGTCGAGTCGCCACTTGTCGCCGGTGTACTGGGTGTCCTGGAAGATGGGCGACTCGGCTGCCCAGCCATGGTCGGTGAGGTAACGTTTGAGTGTGTCGTTTATGGATCTTGACAAGCTCTTCTGGGCACCACGGTAGGTCTCATGTTGCTCGATGATCTCCTGGTCGGTGATGGCCCGCAGGATGCCCAGCAACTCCTCACTTTCATTCAAGAACTCAGGCTCGCGTAGAATGACCGAGGCGTGGCGGAAGGAGTGCTCAACGAAGTTCATGTGCGCCGAATGTACCAAGAAGGCGCAGGCCACTACCATCGGGAATGGATGAGGCAGGCCACGAGTCAAAGACTCGCGGCAGCAGGGGGCTTCACCTCGTCGGTGAGGCGGGCCTTGATGTCCACCCCCGGGTCAAGCCCGGGGCAGGCTTGCCGCGTGCGCTTTCCACGCATACCATGTCGCCGTAGGTGATGCCGTATAGATCGTTCATAGGGCTTATCGCACCTTCAGGAACTCATCCACCTCCACCCCTGCTTGCTTCAGGATAGCACGAAGTGTCCCCTCCGGCATATCGCCGGCATGGTTGGGAATGGTCGTGTACCGGTTCGTGCGCCCGCAATACCAGATCTCGTGGGATCCGGCGGCCTGGCGATGGAACTGGAAGCCGAAGCGCTTCAGCCGTGCGACGATGTCGCGGAAACGGAAGCCACCCAGCCGGCCCATCAGAACCCGACCACGAGCGGATAGTCGAAGTTGTCGCCGAATTCAATGGCCTTGATCCCACTGTCCGGTTCGGCGGACTCGATCAGCTTCTTGGCCACATCGCGGGCAATCTCCAAGGTTTCGGCAATGGTGCGCCCTTGCGCCACCAGCCCTTGCAGCGAATCGGACGTGGCCAGGTAGAAGCCCTCCGGCAACTTCTCGATGTGCAGGATGATCTTGCGTTCCATGCATCGAAAGTAGTGCAAGTGTGCGGCGGTGCCTGCTGCTTGAAGGTCAAGTCTTGGCCACCCGCCCTCCGGGCTCCTCCCCCGCCTCCCGCAAATGCGTCTTCCGCGCCTTCCGAATTCGGCAGGAAACCACCTTGTACTCCGGACACATCGCCAAGCTGTCACTTACACTCGAGGTGATCACATTCAACATGATCTCCGGGAAGTGGAAGGTGCTGCTGAGGATGCCGGGCTTCACCTCGTCGGTGATCAGCGCCTTGATGTCCACTTTGCCGCGCGCGCTTTCCACGCAGACCATATCGCCCTCGGCGATGCCATGCTTGGTGGCATCCTCCGGGTTGATGAGCAGCACGTCCTCGGTGAGGATCACGCCGTTGCCGGTGCGACGCGTCATGGCGCCG
>CAZFBP010000103.1:3309-10316 GCA_964517255.1 uncultured Chryseobacterium sp. | reverse complement strand
AATGCCAACAGCCCGACCACGACCGTGACGGGCTTGAGCACGGGCGTGAACACGTACCGCTGGACCGTGAACTACGGGACGTGCGGACCCACCAGCGATGATGTGGTGATCACCAGCTTCAACCCTGCGCAGGCCGCAGCGAACGCAGGTCCGAACCAGAACATCTGCCTGCCGAGCACAGGCACGAACCTGGCTGCGAACACCGCGATCGCGCCGGCCACGGGCAGCTGGGCTCTTGTGAGCGGCACCGGTGCATTCGCCGACGCTAACAGTCCAACGACCGCGGTCACCGGGCTCTCGGTGGGCGCCAACGTGTTCCGTTGGACGATCAATAACGGCCCATGCGGCGCCCCCACCAGCAGCAACGTCACGGTGTTCGTTTACAGCAATGCGCAAGCAGCGGCCAATGCGGGCCCTGACCAGCAACTGTGCGCGCCCACTACGAGCACTGCGCTCGCGGGCAACGCGGTGATCTTCCCGGCCACGGGCACTTGGAGCGTGGTGAGCGGCACCGGCGCCTTCGTGAACGCGAACAGCCCCACCACCACGGTGAGCGGCCTGAGCATCGGTGTGAACACCTTCCGCTGGACCATCAGCAACGGACCCTGCTTCCCGCCGACCACGCAGGATGAGGTGAGCATCACCCTCTTCAACCCAGCCAGCCCCAACGCGAACGCAGGACCCGACCAGCAGGTGTGCAGCGCCAATACCACGTTGGCTGGCAACGCTCCCATCGCCCCAGCCGCGGGATCGTGGTCGGTCGTGAGTGGATCCGGCACTTTCTCCGATGCCACGAGCCCCACGAGCGGTGTAAGCGGCTTGGCCATCGGAGTGAACGTGTTCCAATGGACTCTGAGCAATGGTCCTTGTGCGAACGGCATCACCAACGATCAAGTCACCATCACCCGCTTCGACCCGAACACGCCAGCGGCCAACGCCGGCCCGGATCAGGAACTCTGCACGGTGGGCAGCACCGGCCTCGCCTCCACGACCATGGCTGCCAGCGGCGCCACGGCGCCAGCCACGGGCACATGGACCGTCGTGAGCGGGCCTGCGGGCGCGTTGATCACCAACCCTGCCAGCCCCACCACCACGATCACCGACCTGGCCGTGGGAACGCACACCTTCCGATGGACGGTGAACAACGGCCCGTGCGTGCCGCCGACCTCGACGGATGAAGTGGTGATCCGCGTCTATGACCGCAACGCGGCCGCTGCCAACGCAGGCCCGAACCAGGACCTCTGCGCCCCGGTGGCCAGCGTGACGCTTGCCGCTAATGCGGCCACCGCTCCTGCCATCGGCACCTGGACCGTGGTGAGCGGCGCAGGCGCCTTCGCCAATGCGAACAGCCCCAGCACCACCGTGACTGGCATGGCCCCAGGCGTGAACGTGTACCAGTGGACCATGGTGAACGGCCCGTGTCCGGGCGCCACGACCACGAGCGATGTGACGATCACGCTCTACGATCCGGCACAAGCGGCGGCGAGCGCCGGGCCAGACCAATCGCTCTGCGGGGTCACCAGCACGGTGATGGCGGCGAACGTGGCCGCCGCTCCGGCTGTGGGCGCATGGAGCATCGTGAGCGGAACGGCCGTGATCGCCAATGCCAACAACCCCGCGACCGCGGTGAGTGGCCTGGGCACGGGCAGCGTTACCCTGCGCTGGACGATCAACAACGGCCCTTGCGGCAGCACGAGCGACGATGTCACGATCCTGAACTACGACCCGAACAACCTGGCGGCCAACGCGGGGCCGGATCAGGAGATCTGCGTGCCGGTCGCGCCCAACGCGGTGTTCATGGCGGCCAGCGCCGTCACCTTCCCGGCCACAGGCACCTGGAGCATCGTGAGCGGCCCGGGTGGCGCGACCATCGCCAACGCGAACAACCCCGCCACCCTGATCAGCGACCTGGCGGTAGGCACGCACGTGTTCCGCTGGACCGTGGACAATGGCCCTTGCGCAATCGGCATCACCTCCGATGATGTGGAGGTGCGCGTGTTCGACTTCGGCAACCCCATCGCCAGCGCGGGGCCGGACCAATCAATCTGCACCACCAATGGTACCGTGACCATAGCCGGCAGCAACCTGATCAGTCCTGCCACGGGCCAATGGACCTTGGTGAGCGGCACAGGCGACATCACCGATCCGGACAGCCCCATCACCTCGATCACGGGCCTGCAGGTAGGCCAGAGCATCTTCCAATGGTCGGTGAGCAACGGCCCGTGCAGCGGCGTGACGACGGATCAGATGAGCATCTTCATCTACGATCCCAACAACCCGAACGCTGAGGCCGGCCCCGATCAGAGCTTCTGCACACCGGTGACGAGCACGGCCATGGCGGGCAGCGCCGTCACCTTCCCCGCACAGGGCACGTGGTCGCAGAGTGCCGGCCCGTTGGCCACGATCGCAAGTCCGAACAGTCCTACCACGGCGATCACCGATCTCCAGGTGGGCGTCAGCCAATTCACCTGGACGGTGAACAATGGCGTTTGCCCCAACGGAGTGACGAGCAGCACCATGACCATCACGCTGGCCGATGGTGATGCGCAAGCGGCACTCGCAGGCCCGGACCAGAGCGTTTGCGGCACGGGCAGCAGCGTGGTGATGGCCGCCAACGCTCCAACAGGCGTGGCCACAGGAAGCTGGAGCGTGGTGGCCGGCACGGGCAATTTCAGCAGCCTCATCAGCCCCACGGCCAACGTGACGGGCATGAGCATCGGGCTGAACACCTTCCGCTGGAGCATCGACAACGGCGCATGCGGAGTGACCAGCGACCTGGTGGACATCTACGTGTACGACCCGAACAACCCGGTGGCCAATGCCGGTGCCGATCAGCAACTCTGCACGCCGACCACCAGCACCACAATCACCGGCAGCAACCTGATCTTCCCCGCAGTAGGCGTATGGACGCTCATCAGCGGCAGCGGCACCATCGCCAACCCGACCAATCCCACCACGGCGATCAGCGGTTTGAGCGTAGGAGCCAACGTGTTCCAATGGCAGGTGAACAACGGCGCGTGCGCGAACCCGATCACCACGGACCAAGTGACGGTGAACGTGTACGACGATACCGCGCCGGCCGCGAACGCGGGAGCGGACATCGACGTGTGCACACCCACGAGCAGCGTGAGCATGGCCGCTAACAGCCCTGTTGGCGTCGCCGTGGGCACCTGGACGCTGACCGGTGGCACGGGCGGGATCGTGACCGATGCGAACAGCCCGAACACGACCATCACCAACCTGCCCGTGGGCACGCACACCTACGCATGGACCATCGTGAACGGCAGCTGCTCCACCACCAGCGATGAGATGGTGATCCGCGTGTTCAACGCGCTGAACCCGATCGCGAACGCGGGCAACGACCAGCAGCTCTGCCTGCCCGCCACCAGCACCACATTGCAAGGCAGCAACGTCATCAGCCCGGCAGCAGGAACGTGGACCCTGGTGAGCGGCAGCGGCACGCCCACCAACCCGAACAACCCGAACAGCCTGGTGATCGGATTGGCTGTTGGCGAGAACGTGTTCCAGTGGACCGTGAGCAATGGCCCTTGCGCCAACCCGCTCACCATCGATCTCGTGAGCATCTTCGTGTACGACGACCTGCAGCCTGCGGCCGATGCCGGGCCTGACATCGAGATCTGCACCCCGGAGAGCGAAGTGACCATGGCCGGCAACGCGGTGATCTTCCCTGCTGAGGGCACCTGGTTCCAGGTGAGCGGCTTCGGGACCATCACCGATCCGATCGACCCGAGCACCACCGTAACGAACCTGCCCGTGGGCGAGCACATCTTCCAATGGGAGATCAGCAACGGCCCCTGCGGCAGCACCAGCGACCAGATGGCGGTGCGCGTGTTCGATGCGAACAACCCCATCGCCGATGCCGGCCCCGACCAGCAACTCTGCCTGCCGCAGACCAGCACCACCATGGCAGGAAGCAGCTTGATCTTCCCTGCTACCGGCTCGTGGACCTTGGTGAGCGGCCAGGGCGACATCACGGACCCCTCCTCTCCCACCACAGGCATCAGCAACCTGGCCGTTGGCGAGAATGTGTTCCAGTGGACCGTGTTCAACGGGCCGTGCAACGCGCCCACCGTTGATGTGGTGAGCCTCTTCGTCTTCGACGACCAGCAGCCCGCAGCGGATGCCGGGCCTGATCAGGAATTCTGCACACCCGAGAACGTCTCGGTGCTGATCGGCAACGCGCCCGCCTTCCCTGCCTCCGGCACATGGACCTTGGTGAGCGGCCAAGGCGACATCACCGATCCGGACTCGCCGACCACCACGGTGACCAACATCGGCATCGGCATCAACGTGTTCCAATGGACGATCAGCAACGGCCCCTGCCCGAGCGCGATCACCAGCGATCAGGTCACTATCCTGCTCTTCGACCTGAACAACCCGCCCGCCAACGCCGGGCCCGATCAGGACCTCTGCACGCCGAACACCAGCACCAACCTCGCGGGCAATGCGCCCACGGTGCCCGCCATCGGCACCTGGACCTTGATCGACGGACAGGGCGACATCGCCGACCCGAACGACCCCAACTCGCTGGTGACGAACCTCGCCGTGGGCGAGAACATCTTCCAATGGACCTTCGACAACGGGCCCTGCGAGACCAGCGGCAGCAGCGACCTGGTGAGCATCTTCGTGTACTTCGATGAGAACCCCGAGGCGGACGCGGGCGCCGATCAGGAGCTCTGCACGCCGAACATCACCAACACCACATTGCAAGGCAGCTCGGTGACCTTCCCTGCCGTGGGCACCTGGACCCTGGCGAGCGGCACAGGCACCATCGCGAATCCGAACGATCCGAACACGCAAGTCTTCGACATCGCCATCGGCGAGAGCATCTTCGAATGGACGGTGGACAACGGCCCCTGCGCCACGGGCATCACCACCGATCAGGTCACCGTGCAGGTCTTCGACAGCGCGAACCCCGATGCGAACGCTGGTCCCGACCAAGACCTCTGCACCAGCGATGGAACAACGGCGCAACTGAGCGCGAGCGCGATCACCTTCCCGGCCATCGGCACGTGGACGCTCGTGAGCGGGCAAGGAACATTCACCGATGCGAACGATCCCAACACCACGATCACCGACCTCGGCGTGGGCGTGATCGTGCTGGAGTGGAGCGTGGACAATGGCGCCTGTCCCAACGGCCTCACCAGCGACCAGCTCATCATCACCTTGTATGATGAGAACAACCCGCCCGCCGATGCCGGCCCGGACCAGGAGCTCTGCACGCCAACGGGCACCACCATCGCCACGAACCTCTCGGGCAGCGCCATCATACCGCCCGCCGTGGGCACATGGACGGTGGTGAGCAGCACCGGCGCCATCCTCAGCCCGAACGATCCGGTCTCCGCCGTGGTGGGCCTCGAGGTGGGCGAGCACATCTTCCAGTGGAGCGTGTTCAACGGCCCGTGCGATCCCAGCAGCACCACCGACATCGTGACGATCCTGGTGTTCGACGAGAACAACCTCGATGCGGACGCAGGCCCCGACCAACAAGTGTGCACGCCGGTGGATAGCGCGGCCATGGCAGGCAGCGCCGTGATCTTCCCCGCGCAGGGAACGTGGACGGTGATCAGCGGAAGCGGCGACATCGCCGACGCGAACGACCCTGGCACCATGATCACCAACCTGGGCCTCGGCGTCAACATCTTCCAATGGGAGGTGTACAACGGCAGCTGCGCCAACAGCCTCACCAGCGATCAGGTAACCATCACGCTCTTCGACGCGCAAGCACCGCCTGCCGATGCGGGTCTTGATCAAGAGTTGTGCTTCCCCGACGACTTCGCCACCATCACGGGCAACCCGCCGGTGGGGGCGGCCGTGGGCACCTGGAGCATCGTGTTCGGTCCCGGCAGCATCGCCGATCCGAATTCCCCGGTGACGACCATCACCGATCTGGAGGTCGGCGAGACGCGCGTGCGCTGGACGCTTGCCAGTGGCATCTGCGTGACCACCGAGGATGAGATGAGCATCTTCGTGCACGACCCGCTGAACCCGCCTGCCAACGCGGGCCTGGATCAAGAGCTGTGCGTGCCGCAGGACAGCGTGTTCATGGCGGGCAGCTCATTGATCTTCCCGGCGCAAGGGACGTGGAGCGTGCTCGCCGGAGCGGGAACGCCGGTGAACCCGAACGATCCGCTCACGCTGATCGAGCAGATCGCCATCGGCGTGAACACCTACCAGTGGAGCGTGTATAACGGCCCCTGCGGAACCAGCGTGGACGATGCGACCATCATCCTCTACGACGATACCACGGCTGCCGCGAACGCCGGCCCGGACATCGAACTCTGCCTGCCCATCACGGAGACCTTCCTGCAAGGCGTGCAGCCGCCCGCTCCCGCCGAAGGCACATGGACCTTGATCGGCGGCACAGGCTTCATCGCCAGCCCGAACGATCCCAACACGCAGGTCACCGGCCTCGCGCAGGGCACCAACGTGTTCGTGTGGACCTTGGAATGGGATCCCTGCCCCAACAACGGCATCCTCACCGACACCGTGGAGGTGCGCGTCTATAACCCGAACGCGCCGCTGGCAGATGCGGGCCCTGATCAGGAACTCTGTGGCGGCACCAGCACCACCATGGCCGGCAACACGCCGGAGATTCCCGGCGTGGGCACGTGGACGCAGATCCTCGGTGCCGCCGCGAACATCGCCTCTCCGAACGATGCCGCCACGGTGATCGACGGCCTCGATGTGGGCAGCTACCAATTCGTGTGGGAGATCTACAACGGCCAATGCGGCTTCGGCCCGCCCAGCCGCGACACGGTGCAGGTGGACATCTTCGATCCGAACGCGCCTGATGCGCTGGCCGGCGGAGACATCAGTTGGTGCACGCCCACGAGCAGCGCGGTGCTCACCGCCAATGATCCGGTGTTCCCCGCCACGGGCACCTGGACCTCGCCCACCGGCAGCGGCACTTTCGCCGATGCGAGCGATCCGAACACGGCGGTATTCAACCTCGGCGTGGGCCAGCACGATTTCCAGTGGACCAT
>CAZFBP010000103.1:0-3299 GCA_964517255.1 uncultured Chryseobacterium sp. | reverse complement strand
TATCACGTTGTGACTGGAGTTCAGACGTGTGCTCTTCCGATAGGACCTGATCAGCGTGTTCATCTTCGATTCCTTGCAGACCCCCGCGAACGCCGGTCCTGATCAGGAACTCTGCACGCCCAACACCAGCACCACGCTCGCCGGCAACAGCGTGACCTTCCCTGGATCCGGCCAATGGACCGTGACGGCAGGCTCTGGCGTGTTCGCTGACGACACCAACCCCAACACGGGCGTGAGCGGCCTCATGATCGGCACCAACACCTTCCAATGGACGATCGACAACGGCCCCTGTGGAACCACGCAGGACCAAGTGACCATCGTGGTGTTCAACGACGCGCAGGCCGCGGCCAACGCCGGGCCTGACCAGCAGATCTGCACGCCCACCACAAGCGTCACGCTGCAAGGCAATGCCGTGAGCGCGCCTGCGGTGGGCACCTGGGTCTTCGCCAGCGGCACCGGCACCGTGAGCGACCCGAACAGCCCAACGGCCACGCTGAGCGGATTGAGCGTTGGGACCGTGGTGCTGCAATGGGTGATCGACAACGGGCCCTGCGGCACCACCACGGACAACGTGACGATCCTGATCTTCGATGGCAGCGCGCCCGCAGCGGCCGCCGGCCCTGATCAATCGTACTGCACGCCGATCACCGGCCAGGTGAGCATGCTGGGCAGCAGCGCCACCGCTCCTGCCGTGGGCACATGGACGCTCGTGAGCGGTCAGGCCACCATCGCGGCGCCGAACGATCCCTTCACCGCGATCACCGGCCTGGGCCTTGGAGCCAACGTGTTCCAATGGACCGTGAGCAACGGCCCTTGCGGCAGCACGGACGACCAGGTCACCATCATGGTGTACGACCACACCGTGCCGCCCGCCGATGCCGGGCCGGACCAGGAGTTCTGCCAGAGCGTGACGCATACCGAGCTCAATGCCGTGCCGGCCACGAGCACCGCCACGGGCTCCTGGACCTTGATCAGCGGCAGCGGTGACATCGAGTACCCCGACGATCCGCAGAGCCACGTGCACGAGCTCGCCCTCGGCGCCAACGTGTTCGTGTGGACCGTGACCAATGGCGATTGCGGCACCACCAGCGATACGATGACGGTGCTGATCAAGGACTGCGAGACCATCGTGATCCCCGATGCCTTCTCGCCGAACAGCGATGGCACCAACGACGCCTTCGTGATCACCAACATCGAGTACTACCCCGACAACAAGTTCACGGTGTTCAACCGCTGGGGCAACAAAGTATACGAGGCCGCGCCCTACCTGAACCAATGGGACGGCACCAGCCAGTACGGCTCAGCGTTCAAGGAAGGGCTGCCCGAAGGCACCTACTACTACATCCTGGACCTGGGCAACGACAAGGACCCCTACACCGGATTCATCTACCTGCGCCGGTAACACAAGCCCATGCACGGGCCGATTCATGACCGGCCCCAACAGATCACCACATGAAGATGAAAATGGCCAACCGATGGATGGGCAGCGCGCTCGGGATGCTCCTGGGCTCCGCGCTCCTGGCCCAGCAGGACCCGCAGTTCACGCAGTACATGTTCAACCTGCTGGCGCTGAACCCGGCCTACGCGGGCAGCCACGACCGGCTCAGCCTGAAGGCCCTCACCCGCCACCAATGGGTAGGCTTCGAGGGCGCGCCCACCACGCAGACGCTCACCGCGCACGGCCCCGTGTTCAACGAGAGCTTCGCCTTGGGCGGCACCATCATGCGCGACGCGCACGGCCCGGTGACGCAGTACGGCTTCATGCTCGATGCCGCCTACCGCATGTTCCTCGGCAAGAGCACGCTCGCCTTCGGCCTCAAGGGCGGCCTCAACCTATTCCAAGGCAAATTCGCCGAGCTCAATCCGCAGACCGCCGGCGACCAGGTGTTCCAGCAGAACGTGAACACCAAGCTCGATCCCCAGTTCGGCTTCGGGATCATGTGGTACAGTGATCGGCACTACCTCGGCCTGAGCACGCCGAAGCTGCTGCGCACCGAGTTCTTCCAGACGGACTCGCTCGCCTTCGTGAGCCAGCCCGGCCAGCGCCCGCACTGGTTCCTCTCCGGCGGCTACGTCTTCGACCTGGGCCTCTACCACAAGTTCAAGCCCACCTTCCTGGTGAAGGCCGTGCAGGGCGCGCCCGTGAGCTTCGACCTCAGCGCCAACTTCCTCTTCTTCGAGAAATTCTGGCTCGGTGCCATGTACCGCCACACCGATGCCGTGGGTGCGCTGGTGCAGTACCACATCACCAACGACCTCACCGTGGGCTACGCCTACGACTTCACGCTCTCGCCCTTGCGCAACTTCAGCGGCGGCAGCCACGAGATCATGCTCGGCCTCAACCTGGGCAAGCCGGTGAAGGGCGTCCGTTCACCCCGTTACTTCTGACCATGAGCCCACGCACGCAACGCACCCGCCTGCTCCTCGCGCCTGCCACGGCAGTGAAGCTCGCCGCGCCGCTGATCATCATGTGCCTCGGCCTGCCGCAGCAAGCCGACGCGCAGAAGCTCCAGCAGCGCATGGCCGATCGCTACAACGATCAGTTCGATCACGCCAAGGTGGCGGCCATCTACGAGGACCTCGACGCCAAGGGCAAGAGCGACGCGCCCACCTTGCGCGCGCTGGCCGCGGCCTACACCAAATTGGGCAACACCCCTGCCGCCGAAGGCGCCTTCCGCCGCCTGATGATCGCGCCCGGCCGCACCACGGACGACGTGCGCGCCTTCGGCGATGCGCTTCGCGCCAACGGCAAGTACAACGAGGCCATCGAGCAGTACCAGATCTACGCGAAGGAACGCCCCGACGACCCGCGCGTGAAAGGCTACCTGCGCAGCCCCGACCTCTTCTACCGCCTGAAGCGCGACAGCACCAGCGCCACCATCCGCAAGCTGCCCATCAACAGCCCCCAGGCCGACCTGGGCATGAGCGTGATGGGCGAGTACCTGCTCTTCAGCAGCGCGCGTGGCGAAGGCACCGGCGGCGCCCGCGATTATGCGTGGGACCACCAGCCCTTCCTCAACCTCTACAGCGCCGAGCTCAAGGGCGAGAACGCCGAGAATCCGTTGGTCATGCGGCAGCACATCAACAGCCGCTGGCACGATGGCACCGTGAGCTTCGACTCGCTTGCCAAGCGCGTGTACTTCACCCGCAACAACGTGTGGTACAGCAAGGTGCAGAAGAGCAAGAGCGGCAACCTGAATCTGGGCATCTACTTCAGCGATGTGGTGAAGGGCGAGTTCGGCCAAGAGGAATGGGGCAACATCATCCCCTTCGACCACAACGATCCCGAATTCAACCTG
>CAZFBP010000102.1:0-10402 GCA_964517255.1 uncultured Chryseobacterium sp. | reverse complement strand
ACGATGTTCTTGCCGATGTCGTGCACGTCACCCTTCACGGTGGCGAGCAGCACCTTCTTGGCGCCCTCCTTCTGCGTGCCGATCACCTGCGCGGCCTTCTTCTCCTGCAGGAAAGGTTCGAGGTAGGCCACGGCGCGCTTCATCACGCGGGCGCTCTTCACCACCTGCGGCAGGAACATCTTGCCGCTGCCGAAGAGGTCGCCCACCACGTTCATGCCGGCCATCAGCGGACCTTCGATCACCAGCACAGGGTCCACGTACCGCACGCGGGCTTCTTCGGTGTCCGCTTCGATGAACTCGGTGACGCCGTGCACCAGGGCGTGCTTCAAGCGCTCCTCCACGGAGCCTTCGCGCCAGGCGGCTTGCGCGGCCACGACCTCTGCCGAGGGAGCTCCCTTGAACTGCTCCGCGAAGGACACCATGCGCTCGGTGGCATCGGGGCGACGCGCCAGCAGCACATCCTCCACGTGCTCCAGCAGGTCCTTCGGGATGTCGTCGTACACACCGATCTGCCCGGCGTTGACGATACCCATGTCGAGCCCCGCCTTGATGGCGTGGTAGAGGAAGGCGGTATGGATGGCCTCGCGTACGGGCTCGTTGCCGCGGAAGCTGAAGCTGACGTTGCTCACACCGCCGCTGGTGAGCGCACCGGGCAGGTTCTGCTTGATCCAGCGTACGGCCTCGATGAAGTCGATGGCGTAACGATCGTGCTCGGCCATGCCGGTGGCCACGGTGAGGATGTTTGCGTCGATGATGATGTCGTGCGGCGCGAAGCCGGCCTTCTGCGTGAGCAGCTCGTAGCTGCGTTTGGCGATGGCGATGCGGCGCTCGAAGGTGTCGGCCTGGCCCTGTTCGTCGAAGCACATCACCACGGTGGCGGCGCCGAGGCGACGGATGATCTTGGCCTGTCGCAGGAACTCCGCCTCCCCTTCTTTCAGGCTGATGCTGTTGGCGATGCCCTTGCCTTGCAGGCACTTCAGGCCCGCCTCGATCACGCTGAACTTGCTGCTGTCCACCATCACCGGCACGCGCGCGATGTCGGGCTCGGCGGCGATGAGGTTGAGGAACTTGCGCATGGCCTCCACGCCATCGATCATGCCCTCATCGAGGTTCACGTCGATCACCTGCGCGCCGTTCTCCACCTGCTGGCGGGCCACGCTCACGGCCTCATCGTACTGGCCGTTCTTGATCAGCTTGCGGAAGGCCGCGCTGCCCGTGACGTTGGTGCGTTCGCCGATGTTGACAAAGTTGGAACCCGGGAAGATGCGGAGGGGTTCGAGGCCGGAGTAGGTGGGGATGGACATCTCAATCAATGGACAACAGACTCTTCTTCAAGTTCTCGAAAGCAGGCCACTTCGACTCCGTGACATGGACAACCTGTAAGCCGCGGAATTCCAGCGGCAGCCGGGTCACGACGTAAGTGTTGCCCGCATGGCCGAAGTAGTCCTCCTCAAGGGACTTCGCCACTGCTTCTTGGATGAATGACACAACGTGTGCTTCTTGCTCTTCATTCAGATCAGCTTCTTTACGGTCGACCACCCTCCGATTGAACAACGACGGATCGGGGCAATTCACGGTATCCCTCTCATACGCCGCATGCAGCGTTCCATCCTTGGTGCGGAACACCCGCATCTTCTCCGAATGGCCTCCCCATTCACCGCAATCATCAAAGTGGCCTTCGATGAACAACGTGTCGCTGCCACTGATACCACCGAGACCAAGGGTTTCATGGGACTCCGACACATGTGAACAAGAAGACCATAGCGTGATGGAGACGACGAGAAAGCTCAGTATTGAAGCAGTGGCCTTCAATTGATGCTGGTGTTTCGCGTGAGCGATTGAAGCGGAAAGCCCACAGCCGCGCGAGGTACGAGGGCGGCGAGGACTTGCAGCGGAAAGCGCGACCCCGGCCGCATTTGGGACGGGGGCACGCCCAAGTCAACAACCACGCAGTAGGTCAATTGGTCCGTGTTGGCAACTGCTACGGGGGAGCGAAAGGAGAAATGCGGTGTCACGCAGAGACGCGGAGGACGCAGAGAAATGCAATGCCGGATCGCCAAGGCGATCCACTGGACCGCCTCTGCGCTCTCTGCGCCTCTGCGTGAGATCGAGCTGGCCCCACTCATGCGTGAACCTGCGCTCTCCTGGGCTCATGCTTCGCCGCCTCCTTCGCCAGCGCCGCGATATGCTCCGGCGTCGTTCCACAACATCCGCCCACCACGTTCACCCAGCCGTTGGCCATGAACTCGCCCACGAGGCGGGCGGTGACCTCGGGCGTTTCGCGGTACTCGCCCATCTGATCGGGCAGGCCGGCGTTGGGGTAGATGCTCACGCGGCAGGGGCTCTGCTCGGCGATCACCTCCAGGTAGGGCCGCATCTGGGCCGCGCCGAGCGCGCAATTGAGGCCCATGCTGAAGAGCGGCACGTGCTGCATGCTGATGAGGAAGGCCTCAATGGTCTGGCCACTGAGTGTGCGCCCGCTGGCATCCGTGATGGTGACGCTGCACATGAGCGGTACGCGCTTGCCCCGCTCCTCGAACACCTCATCGATGGCGTAGAAGGCGGCCTTGGCGTTGAGCGTGTCGAAGATGGTCTCGACCAGCAGGATGTCCACGCCACCGTCGAGCAGCGCCTCCACCTGCTCCTTGTAGGCGGCCACGAGCTGGTCGAAGGTGACGGCGCGGTAGCCAGGGTCGTTCACATCGGGGCTGAGCGAGGCGGTCTTGTTCATGGGCCCGATGGCACCGGCTACGAAGCGCGGCTTGCTCGGGTCCATGGCGGTATACTTGTCACAGGCTTCCCTGGCCAGCCGTGCCGAGGCGAGGTTCATCTCCCGCGCCAGGTGGCTGCACTCATGCTCCGCTTGCGCAATGCTGGTGGCGGAGAAGGTGTTCGTCTCCACGATGTCCGCGCCGGCCTCCAGGTATTGTTCGTGGATGGTGCGGATGGCATCGGGCCGCGAGAGCGAGAGCAGCTCGTTGTTGCCCTTCAGCAGGATCTTGTGGTCCTCCATGCCCTTCGGATGGAAGTCCGCCTCGGTGAGGCCGAGCTTCTGGATCATGGTGCCCATGGCGCCGTCAAGGACGAGGATGCGCTGGGCGGCGATGCGTTCGAGGTCGGTCATGGCGTTTGCGTATGTGCGTGCTGTCGATCGCTTGGCACGGAGAGGGAGGTAAGGGAATCGATGGAGGTGAGGGAGGGCGTGCTCCTCCTTTTCCTCCCTTACCTCCATCACCTCCAAAAAGAAAGCCCCACCCGATGGACCGGATGAGGCATCATTGCTCCTGCTGGGGGCATTGCTTCCTGATCACGGCTCATCTCTCCCGCCATTCGGCGGGCTGGATTTAGCACCTACCCGATGGTTGCCCACCGGACGGTTGCCAAGGCTTCATAGGGCCAGTCCCTCTGCCTTTCTGGATAAGCGATTGAAAGAACGCGGGACGAATGTAGCGCCGCGACGAGGCTCATGGTCCAAGCGGATCGCTAGCTTTCGCTGCAACCCGAGCGAAGATGAGGAACCGAAGCCTGTCCTTTTTCCTGTTCTTCTCCGCATCCGCGGCGAGCGCGCAGATTCTCTTGGACAGCATCCCGCTGCCGGGCATCAGCCAGAATTTCTGGGGGATCCATGTGGCGAACGACACGCTCTTCCTCGGCGCCGATTTCAACGGCAACGTGTACCACTTCGACCTGAGCGGAGCGCAGCTGAGCACGGAGCCCACCGGGTTCACCTTCAACCACGGCCTAATCAGGCGACCCTCATCCTACCTCATCGCGCAGGACTACACCACCAGCGGGGCACATCTGTATGAAGTGAGCCTCTCCGGCGCGACGCTCCTGAACACCTGGACCTTCCCCCCGGTGATCGGCGGCAACTCCTCCGGGATCGGCGACATCTGCGCCGATGGCAACGCCGTGTGGTACACCATGTACTACCCCGACTTCGACGTGTACCCCTATGCGTACGCGTACAAGTGGGTGCCGGGAGACCCAACACCCATCGACACCGTGCCGATGTACGGCGAGCAGCCATACGGCATCGCATTGAAAGGGGACACCTTGTTCTATGTGACCGACAACCTCAATGGCGACCTCGAGCGCATCTACGCGTACGACCTCGCGAATGAGCAGACGCTCGGCTCCATCGCGCTGCCCGATGCGGACAACGACCAATCGCCGCGCGGGCTCTTCTTCGACGGCACATACCTCTACCTCGTGGCGAACCGTTCAGGCGGGGCTGCCTCCGCGTACCAGACCATCTTCATCTATGCATTCGATCCCACGCTGCGCACCCCGGAGCGTGAGCCTGGCCACGGCCTGGTGGTGCATCCGATACCCGCCGACGATCAGCTCGTGTTGGACGGCATCGCTCCGGGCTGCACGATCGAATTGACGGACCTGAGCGGCCGCGCGGCAATGACCAAACGTGCTGACTCCTTCCGCACCATGTTCGATGTGTCAGCGATTCCTGCAGGCGTGTACTCCATCAGGGTCTCAGCGGGCGGTGCGCATTGCCGTACGCGAAGCGTGATCGTCCTGCACTGAGCGCCGCGATCAGGCCCTCCTTCCACTACGACCTGAATACCCCGCATCGGTCTCCGGCCAGGCTCCCTGCGGCGAACGGCCCTGCTGGCGTAAGTGATCTGAGAGCATCTCTGAACAACCCTGCCGGCCACGCGAGGGTAGGTCGCGGCCATAGTTCGTTCGTCACCCCTCGCGCATTGCCGGCCATGCTCGGATTTCCCGCCTCGTCTGGCCACGAAATTCTGTTCGCTCGCTTCGACAAGCAACTCTGAGATGCCTTCCTCTAATACCCCCCGCCCCCTCCTTGCCCACGCTCGATCGGATGCCAGGTGGTCTTCACTTCCTGCGTGTCGAGGATGAAGTAGGGCGACTGTGCATCAGCGCTGCTCCAGTCGCTCACCTTCGGGTACACCATGCGCTTCAGGTTGCACGTGGCTTCCTGATCGAGCATGGTCCTCTCTTCCTTCGAGGCGCCAGCCACGACCACGGCATTGATGTCCATGTGCGCCACGAGCGGCTTGAGCAGTTCGCTGCGGAAGCCCGTGAGCAGGTTCACCACGCCGCCGGGCAGGTCGCTCGTTGCCAGCACTTCGGTGAAGGTGACGGCCGGCAGCGGCATGCTTTCGCTGGCCACCACGACGCAGGTGTTGCCGCCCGCGATCACGGGCGCGATCATCGAGACAAGCCCCAGCAAAGCGCTGCCTTCGGGCGCCACCACGCCCACCACGCCCGTGGGTTCGTACACGCTGAAGTTGAAGTGCGAGCTGTTGGTGGGGTTCACGCTGCTGAAGAGCGCCTGGACCTTGTCGCACCAGCCCGCGTAGTGGATCCAGCGGTCGATGGCGGCGCTCACTTCATCGTTCGCCATTCGCTCCGTTGAGCCATGCAGCATCAATTCATGCACGAACTGCGCGCGGCGCCCTTCGAGCATCTCGCCGATGCGGTAGAGGATCTGGCCGCGATTGAAGGCGCTGCGTCCGGACCAGCCACTGAAAGCACTGCGTGCGGCCACCACCGCATCGCGTACATCCTTCCGGCTACTGCGGCAGATGTTCGCGAGCGGCTTGCCGTCCGTGCCCATTGGTTGATAATAGCGCCCGCTCTCAGTACGCGGGAACTTGCCGCCGATGAAGATCTTGTAGGTCTTCATCACGGGCAGGCGCTCCGTCTTCACTGTACCGGCTTTTGCGGACACAAGCGCCTTCTTCGCCGAGCCGTTCTTGCTATGGCCGTTCAGATCGACTTTGACGTTTGGCTTTGAAAGGGTCTTGCTCATGGGCCTGGTGGCTGTGCGAAGCCAAAGCTACAACCCTCATTCTGCCATGATCGGGTCGGGCCAGGACATCCCCGCCTCCTGTGCCTATTTCACCCGCATCTTGTTGCCCTTCGCCTCGTGCGTGACTTCCGCTAGACCGAGCGCCTCCATCAACGGCGGCAGATAAACGCCGAACCTTCCGCGCAGTCCCTTCTTCAGGCCATACCAGCCCTTCACGGGGTTCTTCTCGCTGCGGCCCCAGGCTTCCACCGTGCCTTCCTTCGCGGGCTTCTGCTCATCGGCGCCGCCGAGTTCCATCCAGTCGCCGTGCTTCTTCAGCATCGCGTGCAGGTCGTTGATGCATCGGATGTCGTATAGCAGTACGGTCTTGCCGACTGTGCATACGAGGACTTCCTTGCCATCCTTCTCTTCCACGTGCATGGTGTATTCCGAAGTGCCGGGCGGGGTCTTCAGTTTCCAAGGTTTGTCTTTGGTGCGCTTTTCCATGTCGATGAGGGTTGAAGGTGGTTAGTGAATGGTGAATAGCCGCGATCAAGGCGCTTTGTTCCGTATCAGTTCGGCTCCGTGCTTCATTTCGGTCGCGAACGCATCGAATCTAAGGATCTGTTTCGCATGAATCGGGAACATGAGGCCGATCTCTTGCGTCACGGTCTTGCGCAAGTCAGAAGGGTGCCCCTTGTCCTTTTTCGCCGCATCACGCACCAACCGGATTCTCATTGCTTTCTACTTCGTCCTGTGCACGACACGGCCAACCTACTTTTCCGCCATGCCCTTTCTCGAAGGACTCGTCTTCGGCCTTGCCACGGTGATCCTCATCGGCCCGGTCTTCTTCACCCTGCTGAAGGCCGCGTTGGAACATGGCGCGCATGGCGGCGTGCTCGTCGCCTTGGGCATCATCTGCTCGGATCTGCTGATCGTCCTCATCTGCCTCTCCGGCGTGGCGCGCGTGCTTCAGCAGTGGGTCGTGGGGCCATGGATGGCGATCGCCGCAGGTGCGCTCCTTGCCGGCTTGGGCATTCGTTACCTGATCGCTCCGCAACTCATGCCGGACGCGGACACGAGTCAGCGCCGGATGAGCCGCCTCGCATTGTTCGCCAGCGGCTTCGTGGTCAATTTCATCAACCCGTTCGTCTTCGCCGTTTGGCTGGGACTGGTGATGCATGCCGCAGGAAGGTTCGCAGCTGTCAATGGAATGTCCTTCTTCCTGGCGGGGGCGCTCTCCGGCATCTTCATCACCGATCTGGCCAAGGCGCTGCTCGCGCCGCGATTGAAACCGATCCTATCGCCTGCAACGCTGAAGCGCGTTCATACGATCATCGGTATCGCGTTGATTGGCTTCGGTCTGCGGGCTTTGGTGCATGCCGCGCAGCATTGGGACTGATGGATGGGCGAGATTGATAGCTTTGGCTGCATACCACCCCCCAACCACCCATGCAGATCAACTGGCTCGTTCAATTCGTTGCAGCTCTGGTGCCGACGCTCGTAGGATTCATCTGGTACCACAAGAAGGTCTTCGGCAATGCCTGGATGAAGGCCGCCGGCATGACCGATGAGAAGGTGAAGGGCGGCAACATGCCGGTGATCTTCGGCGCGAGCTTCGTGATGGCTTTCCTCTTCGGCTTGGCGTATAAGGTCTTCGCGGACCACGGCACCATGTTCGACGCCTTCTTTCGTCCGGTGATGGAGCACGGCATGGGCATCGACGCCACCTCGGCATTCGGTGCGGAGCTGAAGGGGCACGTGGACGGTTATGTGGCTCGCTACAGCAGCTGGACCCACGGCCTCGCACACAGCGTGATCCTCTCCATCATCGTGATCCTGCCCATCATCGTCACCAATGCGCTTTTCGAGCGCAAGTCGGTCAAGTACATGATGGTTAACTTCGGCTACTGGGCCGTGACGTTAGCGCTCATGTTCATGGTGGTGGCGCAGTTCAGCTAGGCGGACGGCAGTATGCGTGGGGCTGGCCCTCGGTGCTTTATCGCTCTTCCACCTTTCCTGAATTCACACACCCTTGAACCGCGTCCACAGTTCTGCGATAGCGGCATTGAACTTCTCCTTATCCAACGCTGGCGGGGGCACGACTTCCACCCGCAGGTCATCGCCCTCGGGGATCAATCGGTATCGCATGAAGAAGGGTGTTTCCGGAGATGGTGATCCGGTCTGCCCGAACCGGATATCGCTCAGCACGAGCGTGTCGTTTTCCGTTTGAACCACGTATTGTCCATGGGTGAGGTGGGCGAGCCGTTGCATGTTACGGTGCTCGGCCCAACGGCCTAGCAGTTGCCGGTTCTTCGGGACGCGGATGAAGTCGAAGTCGGTATTCTCGTCCAATAGCGAGCGGTAACCGATCAGGAATGCATCATTTGTTTCCACGGTGGCGGTCCATAGCACGGCGTTGAAGGGTGTGGGCAGGGTGCTGATCGCCAGGCGGGAAACCGCCTGCTGATCCAGCGATCGCGCGACGCCCGTGTGCACGATCAGTTTGAGGATCAGCGTGAGCGCCATGTAGCTCGAACTGAGCGTGAGCCCGAAACCGTTGATCCATCGGCGGCGTTGACTTGTGCGCTGATGGAACATGGTTGCTGCTACGCAGATGAGGAAAGGCACCGTGTAGAAGGGGTCCACCACGAAGATGTTGTTGAATGCGACCTTCACTGGCAGCGGCCAGAGCAGTTGCGTGCCCCAGTTGGTGTGGCAGTCGAGCAGCGGATGCGTGACCAAGGACCACCAGAACAGCCACGACCATTCGCGGCTTGTGGCTTCATCAGTCCCTCGAGAGCGCCAGAGGATGAGCGCGATGATCGCAGCGCTAACGAGACCGACGATCAGCTTCGCCGTCATCGGTAGCTCACCTAGCAGGGGCACCGCGGCCACCAGCGCTACAAAGACGGCGAGCAAGGACCGTCGGTGCCGTTTGAGCCACCAGCCCAACAGCGGCGCCATCACCGCGCTGAAAAGGATTGAATGCGTTACACCGCGATGCAGTTCGTTCGCTCGCAGGCCATCCACGAAAGGCCTGGTGAGCACATCGAGGTCGGGGATCGTACCTGCGATGGCGCCCCAGAGGATCGCCTTGTTGCCGACCTTCTTCCCCAGAACCAATTCGCCCACTGCGGCGCCCAGGACGATCTGCGTGAGTGAGTCCATTCAGGCCAGGATCTTCTTGAACGGCGACCGCAGCTCGAATGCTCCCGGCTCAACCGACCGGAGGAAGGGACCGATCAGTTTGTTCGCGATGGCGTTTCGGTGCTTCACGTATATGCGAGTGCCATGCGGCAGAGCTCCCAGGTTGCTCTTGGCCTGCTCGGCGGTGCGGCCGTAGTTGATGCGCTGGATATGATTGCGCAATGCGAAGTCGAGCAGGTCCACGAGCATGCGCTGGTAGATCGCGTGCTCCTCGTTCCGCGCGTAGTCGATGCCCACGTACTGCACATCAAGGGTATCGCCCACCACACAGGCCGAGCTGAAGCCCACGAGTTCGTCGTTGAGGTAGAAGCCACGGAACAGCAGCCGATCATCGAGCTGTTCCTTCCATGCTGCATAAACCTGCATGTTCAGGCGTCCGAAGGAGAAGGGAGAACGATCGAGCACGTTGTTGAAGAGTCGCTGGAGGTCATCGGTGGACTCCAGGATCTCATGCGATGGCAATTCACGGATCAACAGCGCGGATGAGCGGGCCATCAGCGCATTCAGGCGCGTGCGCGATTTCGAGTTCAAGGCTTGCGCGTACCCCGATAGGTCCTGCCACTCGGGATCCACGTCGAGCACCATGTTCACATCCATGGCCATGGCGTGGTAGCCGCGATCGGTGAGGCTCTCGGCGCCTTCGGTGCGCGGTGCGGGCATGTCCTTCAACAGCAGCGCTGAAACCTTCGGATGGAAGTAGTCGGCGGTGCCGAGCTTCCACAAGGTGTCTTCCACCGCCTTGAAGCGGTATGCCGCGTCCACACCGTGCCGGAAGAAGGAACCATGATCGCCGCAGTGGAACACATTGCCGTTCACCAATGTGCGCAGCCGCATCTCCTTCAGCGTGCGGCTGCCAAGCGCCTTGCCTAAGCGGCCCAACGCTTCGCGGTAGCTGCTGCCATGATCCACCAGGTCGACCAACTGGAAATGGACGATCCCCATCGGCAGGTTCTGCTCGCAATAGTGGATCGCGTAACGGAATTCCATGCTGCCGGCCATGGCATCCTCCAAGGCGCACAGGTAATCGTACTGCAGGTAAGGACCGGCCTCCTTGGCCACCAGCTCCCAATCCTCGCGGTGAATCAGGTGGATCGAATCATGCAAGCTGATCCTGATCGCCGGACCTCCGCTGGAATTGTTGCTCATATGCGGGCAAAGGTTGCTCGCGGCGCCCGAACGAAGCTGCCGTTCATGGATCTGACCTGGACCGCAGGACTGGGGACCGCGCACCGCCAAGGCGCCCCATTGGCAAATCACTTCGAGTGCGATTCCCGCCTATAGCTTCGCTCCAGGGAGGACAGTAGGATTGGATCCGGACCCGTCATGCTCGAACTTTCGCCCATGGCCCGTGGTGAGCCCATGCAGCACATGAAGTTCCGCTCCGTGGAGGAGTGCCTCGGTTTCCTGCCGCCGGAT